>JAUSIH010000038.1 GCA_030648205.1 Dehalococcoidia bacterium
AGCATCATGGGGTGTCTCCCCAACGCTTCCCTTTGTACCTCAAGGAACTGGAGTTCCGCTACAATCATCGCCAGGAGGACATCTTCCCTCGGTTAGTTCAGTACCTCTGCGATTTTGTGCCAAACCTTACCTAATCACCTATGGTTATTATAGAAAAAGGGTATATCGCAGCCACGCCGGACGCAATCGCCAACTCGTTTCAAGATATTAACAATTCAGAGTACTCTGATATAGACCATGTATACCTCACCGGATTTGGGAAGCCGCGTCGGATAGGCGGCATGGCACCAGTCTGAATAGTTTCACTGATGTTGTAAATTGCGCATGCCATTCACCTACGACCTCGACGCCATCCGCTCCCGCCTCGCGCGGGAGCTTCCGCGCGGCCTCTGCGACCACTGCGAGCGCGTCGCCACGGTCGCCGTCGGGCTGGCGCTCCGGCATGCCGGAGGCCTGGACCCCGCGCTGGCGGAGGCCGCCGCCCTGCTTCACGACGTGGCGCGCCACCTGCCGCGCGCGGAGATGCTGCGGCGCGCGCGCGACTACGGCATTCCGGTCAGCCCGCTCGACGAGCGGATGCCCGTGCTTCTCCACGGCCCCGTCGGCGCGGAGACGCTGCGCCGCGAATGGGACGTCCGCGACCCGCGCGTGCTGGACGCCGTATGGGTGCACACGTTCGGGCGGGAGAGCATGGCCCCGCTGGACAAACTGCTCTTCCTGGCGGACAAACTCGACCCGCACAAGGACAGGCGCTACCCGTTCAACGGACAGGTGCGGGAGAAGGCGTCCGTCGACCTGGACGGGGCGCTCCTGGACTGGCTCACCGGCGAGCTGCGGCGGCTTGTGGACGCGGGCGCGGCGGTGCACCCGCTGATGGTGGCGACGCGGAATAGCCTGCTGCTGGCGCGGAACGCGGTGACGGGGGAGGAGTAGGCCCCCAAACGCGGGCCTGGCCCCGCCAGCGGGCCGCCCTGCGGCCCTGTTTTGGCAATGCGTTCCCTAGTTCATGTCATACCGGCGGAAGCCGGTATCCAGAGAAACGCGGGGAACGCTGGATTCCGGCATACGCCGGAATGACGAACGAGCGACGCTGGTTTCCGGCCCCGTATCGGGTACGGGGCAAGCTTTTGGCCGGAAAGACGGTACGTGGCCAGAGGCGTGTCCTCGAACAGCTTCTCATGGATAAATTAGCATGCGTACTTCAGGGACAGGACACTGGACCCTGTGCGCCGCAACCGCCCGCGCCCTCGTCGTGCTCATATGAGCGCAAGGAGCTGTCCGCCCAGGGCCGAGAGAATGACCACCAGCCACGGAGGCCATCTCCAGAAGGCGAGCAGGGCGAAGGCCGCGAGCGCCAGCGCCAAGTCCCCAGGCCCGCGGACCGCGCTGGTCCAGACGGGGTTGTAGAGCGCCGCCATGAGCAGCCCCACCACCGCCGCGTTTATTCCGCGCATGGCCCCACTGAACCCGCCCATGACGCGCAGGCGGTCCCAGAAGGGCAGCGCCCCGACGACGAGGAGAAACGCGGGCAGGAAAATGGCGACGAGCGCGAAGATGCCGCCAGCCCAGCCGGTCGGGGCGCCGTGAAGCATCGTGCCCAGGTAGGCCGCGAATGTGAACAGCGGTCCGGGCACGGCCTGGGCCGCGCCGTAGCCCGCGATGAACTCCTCGTTGGTCACCCATCCCGGCGGGACGACCTCGGCCTGAAGCAGGGGCAGCACCACGTGGCCGCCGCCGAACACCAGCGAGCCGGCCCGGAAGAAGCCGTCGAACACACGAAGAGGCTCGCTGTCCACCACCTGCCTCAGCAGCGGCAGGCCCACCAGGAGCGCGCCGAAGAGGACAAGGCAGAAGACCGCCACGCCGCGACCGACAGGAAACCTCTGCGTGGGCCCTGACTCGGCCTGGTCTTTTTGCAGCAGACGCCACCCGACTATCCCCGCCACGGCGATGACGGCGACCTGCCCGACAGCCGTCGGCCACGCCAGCGTGGCGATGGCCGCGACGATGGCCAGAGAGGCCCGCGGGCTGTCCGGGCACAGGGTCTTCGCCATGCCCCAGACGGCCAGCGCCACGACCGCCACCGCCACGGTCTTCAGTCCGTGCAGCCAGCCCGCGTCGGCCACGCCGCCCACGGCCGCGACGCCGTAGGCGAAGAGGATGAGCGCCGCGGCGGAGGGAAGCGTGAACCCGAGCCATGCGGCCAGGCCCCCGAGAAGACCCGCGCGCTTGATGCCAATCGCAATCCCCACCTGGCTGCTCGCGGGGCCGGGGAGGAACTGGCACAGGGCCACCAGATCGGCGTAGGTGTGCTCGTCGAGCCACTTGCGCCGCTCTACGTACTCGTCGCGAAAGTAGCCGAGGTGAGCGATGGGGCCACCGAACGACGTCAGCCCCAGCCGGGTGAACGCCGTCAGGACTTCAAGAAACGAGCCGCGCGAGGACTGCTGCTCCACGTATCAGCCTCTCAGCGG
Organism: Dehalococcoidia bacterium; assembly: GCA_030648205.1. Lineage (NCBI taxonomy): Bacteria > Bacillati > Chloroflexota > Dehalococcoidia > Dehalococcoidia bacterium. Next base: position 2,475 of record JAUSIH010000038.1, read on the forward strand.
CCCCATTCGCGCTTCCACTCGGTGGCGAATGGCGTCGCTCCCGCATCTCCCTGACGACATCAGCAGCGGCCCGCGGGGTCCGGCAACCCTCGCATTCCTGAGACGTTCGGCGGGCCTAGCTCCGCGCCATGTGGCGGGCCGTGGCGATGGCCTGAGCCAGGTCCACTGCGCCCGTATAGAGCGCCTTGCCGATAATGACGCTCTCCACGCCCAACTCCGCCAGGCGGCGGATGTCATCCAGCGCGCCGACGCCGCCGGACGCGATGACCGGCACCGGCACCTGCCGCACGATCTCGGCGATGTCCACCAGGTTAGGCCCCTCCAGCGTGCCGTCGCGTCCGATGTCGGTGTACACGAGCCGTTGCACGCCCAGTCGCACCAGGCCGCGCGCCAGGTCCAGGGCGGTCACCGGCAGCGCCTCCTGCCAGCCCCGGACCGTGACCATGCCCCTCCGGGCGTCAATGCTCACGACGACGGCGGAGCCGTGGCGCTGGCACGCCTCGTCCAGGAGCGCGGGGTCTTCGATAGCCCGGGTGCCCAGGATCACGCGGCGCGCGCCCATCTCCAGCAGCCGCTCAATGGTCTCCAGCGTCCGGATGCCGCCGCCCACCTGGACGTGGGCGCGGACGGCCTTGATGATGGCCTCAATTTGGGGCAGGTTCGCCGGCGTGCCGGACCGCGCGCCGTCCAGGTCCACGACGTGCAGGCGTTTCGCCCCCGCGCTCTCCCAGCGGCGGGCCGCCTCCACGGGGTCGTCGGGGAAGACCGTCTCCCGGGCGAAGTCCCCCTGGTAGAGGCGGACGCACTGTCCGCCTCGGAGGTCTATGGCGGGGATGATGTCCATCTAGCGTCCTGTCCCTGAAAGTCGTTGACGGATCGTCATTCCGGCGAAAGCCGGAATCCAAGTTCCACAGGCTCCCCGACTGGATTCCGGATCAGGTCCGGAATGACGGGTATCGAGATGCTTTTTTCGGGGACACCACATCAGACGCGCGCCGCCTTGCGCTGGGCCATGGCGAGGAAGTTGGCGTACAGGCGCAGGCCCATGTCGCCGCTCTTCTCCGGGTGGAACTGGGTCGCCACGAGCATGCCGCGCCCGATGGCGCTGGGCACCTGGACGCCGTAGTCCGTGGCGCCGATGACCAGCCCCCCGTCCTCCGGCGAGGCGTAGTAGCTGTGCACGAAGTAGAAGTAGGCGTTGTCCGGCACGCCGTCGAAGAGGGGGTGCGGGCGCGTCTGGCGCACCTGGTTCCAGCCCATGTGGGGCACCTTCAGGCCCTCCGGAAGCTTTACAACCCGACCGGGCAGGATTCCCAGGCATTCGGCGCCGCCCTCCTCCGTGGAGGCGAACAGCACCTGCAGGCCCAGGCACACGCCGAAGAACGGCCTGTCCTCCGCCACCACGCGGCGGACCGCGTCCGCCAGGCCCAGGCCGGTGAGGTTGCGCATGGCGTCGGAGGCGGCGCCCACGCCCGGCAGGACGACGGCGTCGGCGCGCAGCACGTCGGCGGGACTGCTGGTGACGTGGGGCGTCCGGCCCAGCTTCTCGAAGGCCTTGGCCACGCTGCGCAGGTTGCCCGCGCCGTAGTCAATAATCGCCAGGTCGAATGCGCTCATAGGGCGGTCGCCTTCGTCGCGCCCTTCCGTGGAAGGGTCGCCCCGGCCTTCATGTCCTCGTAGCGCGCCAGGAGATAGACCAGCGACGACAGGCGGTTCAGGTAGCGGACGATCTCCGGGTTGCGGGTCAGGCCCGCCTCCTGCAGGGACACCGCCCGGCGCTCGGCGCGGCGGATGATGGCCCGCGCCAGGTCCAGCGCGCCGGAGGCGGCGGTGTCGCCCGGCATGATGAAGACGCGCGGCATCTCCACCTCGCGCTCCAACTCCGCGATGGTCGCCTCCAGCTTGTCCACCATCGCCTTGGTCACGCCGCCGAAGTGCTGAACGAACGTGTCGTACTTCTCGTCGGCGGTCGCCATCTCGCCGCCCACGGTGAACAACTCTCGCTGCAACGCGTGGATGATGTCTTTGACGTTCTGTTGAGCGCAGAGCGCGCGGCCCAGACCCAGGGCGGAGACCGCCTCGTCAATGGTGCCGTAGGCCTCCACGCGGGGGTCGGACTTGGGCACGCGCCCGCCGTACAGAAGGCCCGTATCGCCCCTGTCGCCGGTGCGGGTGTAGACCTTGACCTTCTTCATGGGCCCCGTCAGCGAAACAGAATGTATTGATTATACACCCGCCCCGCTATCCGGCCCCTAGCGCCGCGTCCGTAAATCGTCACGGGCACCGGGCGCAGCAGCCGCCCTTCGCCAGGTGCAGCAGCCCCTGCCGTCTGCGCGCCGTGGTCAGCGGCACGTCCGCCAGGCCCCGGCGGAGGGCCATGCGCCGCAGCACGCGGTTGTCCTCCCGGCCCGGATAGCTCCGGAAGAGCTCCCACGCGCGCTCCTCCAGCGGTCTGTCCCTGATGAGGTCGCCCCACGCCGCGAGGAACGGCAGCGCCGCGTTCACCAGCGCCACGCCCGCGCGCTCCGGCCCGACGAGCGCGGGCCTGCCCTCCAGCGGGCGGCCCATGTCGTACCGCGTCGCGAAGTACCCCTCTGCGGGCACGCGCAGCGCCGCGTCCAGCGCGACCGTGGCGGCGCTCAGCTCCGGGGCCAGGGCCGCGTGCCGAAGGGCCAGCGCCAGCCCCGGCGACAGGTGGCGCTCCACCAGGCGCGCGGCTGCCGCCAGTCGGCGCGCCGGATGGTTCTCCGGTCGCACCCGGAAGAGACGCAGCGGCACCGGCTGGCGGGTGTCCTTCGGCCCCCGCTCGCGCCAGACATTCTCCAGCCGGGCGGCGTAGTCGGCGTCTTCGCCATCGAGGGCCAGCCCCCGCTGCGATGGCAGCAGGCCCGCCGCGCCCAGGAGCAGCGCCTCGATGGCCGGGACGCGCTCGTCGCGCGGGCCGCCCTGTGCAAGCCCCTGAAGGGATGCAAGAGGCATGCGCTGCGCCACCTCCGCCAGCGCCGCGGCGTTTTCGGTGTAACCCAGCGCGGTCAGCACGCCCTCGTACAGCGCCTGGCCCGGCCCAACGCACGCGATGGCCGCCGCGCAGCGCGCCGCCTTCGCGCGGAAGCGCGCGTCGCCCGCCCGGTCCAGGGCGCGGCCCATCTCCTCCGCGCTCCGGCCCATGATGCATCCGGCGCAGGGCTCGCCCGGGGGCGCCGTCGGCGGGCCTTCCAGCAGCAGGTAGTCCAGGGAGACGGACAGGGCGTCCACGAGGGGGAGCGTGGGCACAGACCGCCCGGAGGACGTGCGCGTGTCGTATCCCGCGCCGTCCTCCAGCGCCACGTGCAGCACGACGCCGTCGTACGCCGGGTCGCGGCCGTGGCCGTGCGCCGACCAGTCGGCGGAGCGCAGGTGCACCTCCACGTCGCCGGAGAGCAGGCCCTCGCCCTCCAGCGCGACCAGCGCGCCAACGAAGTCCGGCCCCGCGCCGGGGCCGTCCCGGCCGGGGTAGACCACCTGCACGCGCCGCCCGCCGGTGGCGCGGAGCGCGTCCGGGCGCACGAGCTGGTGCCGCCAGACCGCGGCCACCAGCGCCTCCGTCACGCCCGGCGGGATGGTCCGCGTGGTCATGCGCGCCTCACCCCCTCGGTCCCCCTCTCCGGCGGAGAGGGGGAAGAGATAGAGCGGAGATTCGGGAGGACACCTCCCGAACCCTCCGGCAGGGAACCGCGTTCCCTGCACCCTGTTCTGGCTGTCATTCCGAGGCAGCGAGGAATCTCCCATCGGCTGTTTCCCTCAAGGCGGGAGCGCGTAATCGCGTGTGGGAGATATCCTTTCCGTAAGGAATACCGAGCGGGTTTCGGGGCTAGGGCGTAGGAGCGTCGTCCTCCGGCGTCTCCGTCTCGCCCGTGACCTCGTACGTGAACCCCGCCCGCTCCGCGATGATGCCGAGCAGGGTGGCCGAGGCGCCGCGCGGGCGGTAGAGGCCTGTCTCCCACTCGCTGACCGTCTGCTGGCGCGTGCCGAGCTCGTCGGCCATCTGCTGCTGCGTCAGCCGCATGCGGCTGCGCAGCGCACGCACGCGGGGCGCGTCCCAGGCCGCTTGGTACTTGCCCCTCCGCTTCGTCATGGCGACAGTTTACACGGAAACGTGTACGGCGTCAAGTAGCGTCTTGCAGAATGTTATGGAAAGCCCGTCGATGAATGTAGTTGACTCGGCTAGTCCTTGGAACTAATATGTTCCCTGTTATGGCCTTTCCCAAGCCGCCTTCGGATAGAACCGCAGTAGACGCTGCGGGCCAATTTGTGATTCAGCGTCTCAAGCATCCCCTTAAATTACATTACTGGCGGGCCCGCCATAATGCGCTAACCTTAGTGAATGCGTGGCGAGTCGCACATGCCTTCCCTCTTAATACTTTCCAAACGACTCTGAGACGGAAAGCTGTCGGAGTAGATCAGCAAGCACTCGTGTCCCAGCGAATAAAACGCTTGCGTGCTATTCGAGACAAGCTAACGCGCATGCCGTGGCTCCAACTCTCGGAGATGCAGGATATAGGTGGTTGTCGTGCGGTTGTTAGATCAGTGAGCCAAGTCAGGAAGCTGGTAGCCGAATATAAGGTGAGTAGAATACGCCACCAACTCATTGATGAGGATGATTATATTAACAAACCCAAGAAGACGGGATATCGGAGTTACCATTTGATATACAGCTATTCCAGCGATGATGTACCTACATGGAATAGGTTGAAGATCGAGATGCAATTCCGATCTCACGCTCAGCATGCTTGGGCAACTGCTGTTGAAACCGTAGGCACATTCACAGACCAAGCACTGAAGGCAAATCGTGGCAGTGACGAATGGAAACGGTTCTTCGCCCTGATGGGCACAGAGATTGCTCTACGGGAGGGTACACCCCCTGTGCCTGGAACACCCTCAAGCAAAGATGATCTGTTAAAAGAATTGAGAGAACTGGTGCAGCAGTTAAACGTTATCTACCGTTTGCGTGCTTACGGCTCCATGTTAAAAGCAACATTTGCCAATCCACAATTGCGGAGAGCTCGGTTCTTCTTGCTCTCTGTTGACCCTGTGGCTTCGGGAATCACGATTAGGGCGTACCGGGCTAGTGAATTGGAACGTGCATTTGAAGACCTGAATAAGACTGAGCGGGAAAATGTGAAGAAACCTAGACAAGATGCCGTGCTTGTCTCAGTAGATTCTCTGACGGCTTTGCGGAACGCATATCCAAGCTACTTCATGGATACGCATAGGTTTGTCAGAGAAGTCGAGCGGGCGTTAAGGACGGCGGATCACCCCTAACGCAAAGCTGCTAAGGTCCCTATAAGAAGGCGTCACTTAGCTGCTCCACGCCTCTTCGGAATGTTCCAATACGGGCTTTTGCACTTGGGGCATACCCTCGGCTCCTGAGTCGTATCCCTTGGTGCCCAAGTATGCCCGCAGCGTTCACAGCGGAACCCGGCAAGCTGAATCTTTGCCATCGCCTTTGCCTCGGGCTACAAGGGGGTGGGGCGAAACTCCCGCCCATGACGCCAGGAGCCAGCGCACAGAGCCGTGCTTTCGGAGGAGTCCGGAGGGGCGTTGCCCCGTAGCCCGTCCCTTCGGAAGGCTCAGGGCAAGCTCTGAGCGAAGCCGAAGGAACGGGGGCACGGGGGTGTCCCCCGTCTTTCTCTCTCCTCCCCCTCTCCGTCGCCACGGAGAGGGGGACCGAGGGGGTGAGGCCATCCGCTGGCGGACCAGGGCGTGTGCCGGAGAGGCAACGCCCCGCGAGATACGCGGGAAACGCGCAAGACAGCGCGTCCGCGCGAGAACGCAGGGTCTTTCCCCGTGCCGCTGCCCCCGCACCGCCGCCAACTCCAGCATGAACGGAGACCACAGGCGTCTGGCACTCGGACGCGGAAAGTGCTAATATGTCTTTTGGCGCTCCAACGCGCCGAGTGCTAACCACACCCATCGCACAAGACTCGCAGACTGCAGGGAAGGAGGTTACGTATGCCAAAACCAACGACGCCGCGCAAATTCAACCCGCTCAGTGACAGGGTGGTCGTCAAGCCCTCCGTCAAGGATGAGATGACCAAGAGCGGCCTCGTCATCCCCGACATCGCCAAGGAGAAGCCCGTGGAGGGCGAGATCATCGCCGTCGGCCCCGGCCGCTGGGAGGACGGGAAGCGCATTCCCCTGGAGGTCAAGGTGGGGGACAAGGTCATTTACGCCAAGTACGCCGGCTCCGAGATCAAGGAGGACGGCCAGGAGTACATCATCCTGAAGGAAGCGGATATTCTGGCCAAGGTGGCCTAGCCTTTTACGAAAGGAGGAGACATGCCCAAGCAGTTAGCCTATTCCGACGAGTCACGCGCCGCTCTGAAGCGGGGCATTGACCGCCTGGCCGAAGCGGTGAAGGTCACGCTGGGCCCCAAGGGGCGCAACGTGGTCCTGGACAAGAAGTTCGGCCCGCCGCAGGTCTGCAGCGACGGCGTCACCATCGCCAAGGAGATCGAGCTCAAGGACCCCTTTGAGAACATGGGCGCCCAGCTCTTGAAGGAGGCCGCCTCCAAGACCAACGACGCCGCGGGCGACGGCACCACCACCGCCACTGTCCTGGCCCAGGCCATCGTGACCGAGGGTTTCAGGAACGTCGCCGCCGGCTCCAACCCCATGTCCCTTAAGCATGGCATCGAGCTGGCCGTCGCGTCCCTCAAGGACGAGATCAAGAAGAGCTCCACCCCCGTCAAGGGCAAGGAGCAGATCGCCCAGGTGGCCACCCTCTCCGCCCACGAGGAGGAGATCGGCAAGCTCATCGCCGAGGTCATGGAAAAGGTGGGCAAGGACGGCGTCATCACCGTCGAGGAGTCCAAGGGCACCAAGTACGAGGTCGAGTACGTCGAAGGTATGCAGATGGACCGCGGCTATATCAGCCCGTACTTCATCACCAATGCCGACCGCATGGAGACGGTGATCGAGGACCCCTACATCCTGATTACCGACAAGAAGATCTCCGCCGTCTCTGACATCCTGCCTCCCCTGGAGCGGCTGCTCCAGATCTCCAAGAGCCTCGTCATCGTCGCCGAGGACGTGGATGGCGAGGCGCTGGCCACTCTGGTGGTCAACAAACTCCGCGGCACCCTGAACTGCCTGGCCGTCAAGGCCCCCGGCTTCGGCGACCGCCGCAAGGCCATGCTGGAGGACATTGCCATCCTTACAGGCGGCAAGGTCATCAGCGAAGAGGTGGGCCGCAAGCTGGAGTCCATCACCGTGACGGACCTGGGCCGCGCCCGCAAGGTCGTGTCCAACAAGGACGATACGACCATTGTTGAGGGCAAGGGCGCCGAGGACGCCATCAAGGCGCGCATCAAGCAGATCAAGGCCCAGATTGACGAGACCACGTCCGACTTCGACCGCGAGAAGCTGCAGGAGCGGCTCGCCAAGATGGCCGGCGGCGTCGCCGTCATCAAGGTCGGCGCGGCCACCGAGGTGGAGCTGAAGGAGAAGAAGAACCGGGTGGAGGACGCCCTGTCAGCCACCCGCGCCGCTGTGGAAGAGGGCATCGTCGCTGGCGGCGGCGTCTGTCTCCTGAACGCGCTGCCCGTCCTGGACAAGATCAAGGACGAGGATGCCGACGTCATGGTGGGCGTCAACATCGTCCGCAAGGCGGTGGAGGAGCCTCTCAAGCTTATCGCCCGCAACGCGGGCAAGGAAGGCTCCGTCATCGTGGACATGATCAAGAAGAGCAAGAAGAAGGGTTGGGGCTACGACGCCGCCGTTGACCAGTGGGGCGATATGATCGAGCGGGGCATCATTGACCCCGCCAAGGTCACCCGCTCCGGGCTGGAGAACGCGGCCAGCGTGGCGGCCATGATCCTGACCACCGAGGCGCTGATCACCGACATCCCGGAGGAGAAGAAGTCGGGCATGTCCGCCGGTGGCCCTCCCATGGACTACTAGGCTCTGTTGACAATTGGTATTTTCCCGCTCGTGGTGAGCCCTTCGGCTATGCTCAGGGCAGGCTCTGTCGAACCATGAGCGGGAAGGGAACATCCCCCACTCGCCCTTCGACAAGCTCAGGGTGAGCGGGAAGGTCAACAAAACCTAGCCTGCCGGACCGCCCTTCCACGGAAGGGCATCCGCGGACGGACACGAGGCCCCGGTATAACGCCGGGGCCTCGTTCTTTTTCCGCCCGGACGCGCATCCCCGTGCTGCTATAATCGCTGGACGGCAGGTGCGATATGCGTGTCCAGCCCATCGTCGGAAGGCCAGGCAAGAGGCCCGCGTCTCTTCGGCGCGACGTCGCCGCCGGGAAGCTGCGGGAGGTCTTCCGCCGCCTGCGCGGGGCCTACGGGCCGCAGCGCTGGTGGCCCGCGGAGACGCCCTTCGAGGTGATCGTGGGGGCCATCCTCACGCAGGCGGCCGCGTGGACCAACGTGGAGAGGGCCATCAAGCGGCTGAAAGAGGAGGGCATGCTCTCGCCGCGGGCCATCCGGGAGGCGCCGCGCGACCGGCTGGCGGTCATCATTCGCTCCGCGGGCTACTTCAACGCCAAGGCGGCCAAGCTCCAGGCCGTCTGCCTGCATCTCGGCGAGCGCTACGGCGACTCGCTGGACAGGCTCTTCGACCAGGACGTGGCGGCGCTGCGGGCGGAGCTGCTCGGCCTGTACGGCGTCGGCGAGGAGACCGCGGACTCCATCATCCTGTACGCCGCGGGCAAGCCCTCCTTCGTGATTGACGCCTACACTCGGCGCATCCTCGCCCGACTGGGCGTGCGCCCCCGCGAGGACAGCTACGCCGCGCACCAGGCGCTGTTCATGGAGCGCCTGCCGCCCTCCGCTCCGCTGTTCAACGAGTACCACGCGCTGCTGGTGCGGCACGGGAAAGAGTCCTGCGTGAAGAGCATGCCCCGCTGCGCGGGCTGCTGCCTGGCGGACATCTGCCGCCACGCGCGACGGAGCGGCGACTGCGCCCTCAGGGGGTCACGGAGGGAGTGAGGCGGGCAAGCCTTTGGTTATGCGCGTGCTCCGCAAGGGTTTCCTTGTGACACACTCACACTGGAACAAAAAGAGTGGTTGGAGACAGCTTTGCTTGGAGTGCCTGCAGAATCTGTTCAACTTCCACCCTCGCCTCGGCTTGAAGTCCTAGACATGTCCCGATTCCATCGGCGTCCGTGCTCAGCCGGGACAGCATAATCAGCTTAAAAGATCTGTCGGGCTGCTTGTCCATGCGATAGGCGTGAAGGTGCATCGAGTCACCAATTAAGGCCGGATTCTTGAGATGCGCAAAGTTGAACTCCCGATTCATATAGGCGAGAAGTTTGTCTTGGATAACTAGGACGAGCTTCTTATGAACGTGCTCGAATGTCTGAATCTTGTGGTGCATCTGAACCAGAATCGTCTTTGCTGTCATCTTCCAATTCATGCCGTATGGCTTATCTGATTCCTCCGCGTTATCGTTTCGCGGAACGCTGAGTTTCTTCAGGAGTCGTTGACGTTCCGGCCATACAGTGCCGGTCGTGTCCAGAGTCTGAAGCTCGATCCCGACAAAATCCTTCACCTTTCCCCCTTTGGCGGAGACCAGGAAGTAGTCCACGCTTCCGCCCGGAACCGAGACCTCGGGGACGATGTGTAGCTCGTTTCCCGGCTCATGGGTTGTCAGGAGGTGGAAACAGTCGGTGAAGATCTGACGGCGCTGCATCAGGCGGGTGGGGCAAATGATTATAGGCTCAGGCGGTCGTCCGTAGAGAACAGTACACGAGCCAATAGATGTATTCGGATCACTTTTCCTGACTTTGTAACATCTCTTTCCCAGGAAAGGGCACTGCTGCTCCTGAACGATCTCGTTCCAGTCCTCATCTTGTTTCTCGGCGGACATCCCGAAGAGCTCGACGACAGTACTCATAACAGCGTGGCACACCTTGCTCGCGTAAGTTCGAGATACTCGCTTGAAAGATCGACGCCGACCGACTTGCGGCCAAGGGTACGGGCGGCATAGAGGGTCGTACCTGTGCCGCAGAATGGGTCTAGTACAACTCCTCCGGGCGGACATGTCGCCAGGATCGGGATGAGACAAAGATCAACAGGATATGGTGCGAAGTGAGACTCTCTCTTCTGTGTATCCTCGGGAATGATGTTCCATAGGTCACTCGGCTTACTGCCATGCGGGTGATATCGCAGGAAGTAGAAACCCTTGTCACGCAACTCCTTAGCGCGACCGGAGACCTTTTCACTGTCTGAGTGCGTCACACGCTGTTGACCGCGTATTATCATGCGGAAGTCGGAAACACGCCCAGCCGCGAGGTCAGCGAACATCTGATTGAGTGCTTTATACGCAGCGGTTTTCTCTTCTTCGGACAGTGCGGTAGATAATTCGATCTGGCGCTTATAGCGGACACCTGAAACACCAGTTGCGGAGACAATCGCACCGTTTACGACTTTCGCCTCGCGCGGCTTCGAGCGGATCGCGTCGGCGTCGTAGTAGTAGCCTCTCGGCTGTTTGACGAAGTGGAAGACGATTTCGTGGACATTGCCGAGGCGGTCCTTCGTGTTGTCCATCCCGCTCTTAACCTTGTTCCAGATAACACTGTTGCGGAGAATCCAGCCCTGGTTGTCGGTCAGTGCAAAGGCGACGCGCCACGGGATTCCGACTAGGTTCTTTTCGTCGTAGCTGTCGCCTACATTGAGCCAGAAGGAACCAGTCGGCTTGAGGACGCGCTTCAGTTCAAGGAAGATGTCGGCGAGGTGGCGGACGAAGTCGCGGTAGTCGTTTTCGAGTCCTATGCCGCCGTTTTCGTACTGTCGTTTTCCCCAATAGGGAGGTGAGGTCATCGCGAAGTCGATGCACGAGTCGGGTATCTCTCGAAGCACTGCGCAGGCATCCCCTAACAACAAGAGGGGGTTGATTCGCGCTTCGTCCAGATACTGCTCAAGCGCTTCCCTGTAGTTATTCGGAACTATTGAGTCTAAATTCCTTGGGCGTTCGCCTGGAGGCAGTTTTACCTCCTCAACCTTGACGTGTTGCGCCGGCACGTCAAGGTTGTCGCCGTAGTACAGGACATTGTCAGGCATGGCCATTATTACTTCTTTCGATACACGTTCAGGCCAACTACCTCACTGCGGCCAGGCAACGAGGAGTTCCCCTCGGTGGACGCGATGATGATGGTCTTGCCCGACGCGGACGGGCCGAACTCCTTGCTCAGGTCAACCGTGATGGTGAGGGTGTTGCCCTTGACTGAGAACTCTACGTTTTTCAAAGCACCCCCGAATGTTGGTTGCCGACCTACGGGCACGACTGAAAGGAAGCTCTTTGCCAGCGGCCACTGTCTGTCCTCGTCGCGAGCAGCCATCCGGCGCTTCCCCTCCGGCACCCTCTATGCCGTCACTATACCCCGTGCCTGCGGCGTGTCAAGGGGGAACGAGGGGGACGGCCCGAACGCGAAAAAGGGCGGGCAGGCCGCAACTCTCCGGCGGCATGTGGTGTAGAATCACGCATTAGGAGAGACCCCGTTCGAGGATGTCTCTGATGCTATACGTGTGAAGGAGGCCGGCATGAACAAGCTGAAAAAGACCATGCAGGAACGGGCGGCGCTGGGCGTGCTCTCGCGGATTCCTTGCCCGGATATCGTTGAGATCTACGGGCGGTCGGGATGGGACTTCGTCATCCTTGACACGGAGCACGGCCCCGCCAGCTACGAGACGCTTCTCCAGCAGATTCGGGCCGCCGAAGCGGTGGGCATACCGCCCATGGTGCGCGTCCCGACCAACGACCCGGTGCTCATCATGAAGGCGATGGACCTGGGCGTGGAGAACATTATCGTTCCCCATGTGGACACGCCCGCGGCGGCCCGGCAGGCCGCGGAGGCCGTTCGCTACGCGCCCGCGGGCACGCGGGGCACGTGCCCCGCGGTTCGCGCATCGGGTTACACCGCCGAGGACTGGCCCACCTTCCGCGAGCGGACCAACAGGGACAGCCTGCTGATGGTGCTCGTCGAGGGCCGGGAGGGCATTCAGAACATCGAGCAGATCGTGAAGACGCCCGGTGTGGACGCGGTCTGGGTCGGGCTGGTGGACCTGGCGATGTCTATGGGCTACGGGGGCGACAAGGCCCACCCGGCCGTTCTGGAGGGCGCCCGCAAGGCTCTGCGACTCTGCAAGGAGCAGGGCATCGTCTTTGGAATCAACCCCACGGACAAGGACGACGCGCGTCACTGGGTCGAGGCGGGCGCTCGATGGGTCTGCTGCGGCAACGAAGGCAGTATCTTCTTTCAGGCCAGTCGCGCTCGTCGCGCAGACTGGCGCAAGGCGGTCCTGGGCGCGCCGTAGGAGCGGCCCGGGCCGACGCAGGGCAATCGCGTCTTAATGTGGGCGATCATTGTCGTCCGTCCCGAGTGATTGTGAAGAAATGCTGCAAGAAGCTCGCTGGTTCACCACCGTCATTCCGGCGGAGGCCGGAATCCAGCGTGCCCGTTGCGGGCGAGCTTGTGTCCCTGGGCTCCGGCGAAAGCCGGAGCGACGAAGGGACGCTCCCTTTGTGCTTTGCCGTGTCCATAAGTACATCGGAATGACGTGGAGACGGCCCCCGCGCTGGGCTATACTGGATGGACGATGAAAAAGTCGAGTCCCCGCGCCACGGCCGCCGCTGACCCGCCGCTCTCCCCCATCCCCCGCATGGTCGTGGGCGTGATGGGCTCGGCGGGCGGACACATCGCGGAGGACGTCTGCGCCAGGGTCCGCGCCCTGGGCGAGGAGATCGCCCGGCGGCGGTACGTGCTCATCACCGGCGCCTGTCCGGGCGTGCCCCAGGAGGCGGTCAAGGGCGCGAAGTCCCTCGGCGGCATCGTCGTCGGCGTCTCGCCCGCGCTCAACTTCGAGGAGCACGTGGTGAAGTACCAGTCGCCGACGGCGGGCTACGACGCCATCATCTTCACCGGCAGCGGACTCATGGGACGCGAGATCGAGAACATCCGCTCCTGCGACGTGATCGTGTTCGCGGGAGGGCGCTCCGGCACGCTGGGCGAATTCGCCATCGCCTACGACGAGGGGAAGGTCATCGGCGTGCTGCAGAACACCGGCGGCATCACCGACCACCTGGAGACCATCATCAAATTCATGCACAAAGCGACCAGCGCAGTCGTCTGCTACGACCCGGACCCGCACTCCCTGCTGGACAAGCTGGAGGCCATCTACAAGAAGCGCATCCTTCCGAACCATCGGAAGGTCATCGAGGGGCGCGACCCTCACGGAGTCCTGGAGGCGTAGGGACGCGCCCTTGCGCCTCCGCTGCGTTTGACCTAGACTAGTCCGCCGAGACACCACCGGGTCTGGGAGCGGCGCTCTCAGGCATCGTTTGAGGGATCGCCTATGGACTTCACTCTCGCGGTGCTGCCCGGCGACGGCATCGGCCCGGAGGTCATCGCCGAAGGGACCAGGGTGCTGGACGCGGTCGGGCGCGCCTCCGGCCATCGCTTCACCTATCGCCACGACGACGTGGGCGGCTGCGCCATAGACAAGCATGGCGTGGCCCTCCGCCCGGAGACGCTGGCGATGTGCCGCGCCTGCGACTCCGTGCTGTTCGGCGCGGTGGGCGGCCCCAAGTGGGACGACCCCCTGGCCTCCGTTCGGCCTGAGGACGCCATCCTGGGACTCCGCAAGGGGCTGGGGCTCTACGCCAACATCCGGCCCGTGAAGGTGTACCCCCAACTCGTGGACGCCACGCCGCTGAAGCCGGACGTGCTCCGTGGCGTGGACCTGGTGGTCATCCGGGAGCTGACCGGCGGCCTCTACTTCGGCAAACCCAAGCGCCGCTGGCGGGTCGCGTCCGGGCGCAAGGCCATTGACTCCCTGGCCTACTCCGAGAAGGAGGTCACGCGCATCCTGCACGTGGGCTTCCAGTTGGCCCGCCTGCGCCGCAGGAAGCTGACCTCCGTGGACAAGGCCAACGTCCTGGAGTCCTCGCGGCTGTGGCGGGAGATCGCCCTGGAGCTGGCGAAGGAGTACCCGGACGTGCATCTCGATCACCTGCTGGTGGACTCCGCCGCGATGCAGCTCGTGCGGCGGCCCGCCCAGTTCGACGTCATCGTCACCGAGAACATGTTCGGCGACATCCTGACGGACGAGGCGGCGGTGTTGGCGGGCTCGATGGGCATGCTGCCCTCCGCCAGCCTGGCGGGCGTGCCCAAGCCCGGCGCGCGGGCCTTCGGCCTGTACGAACCCATTCACGGCAGCGCGCCGGACATCGCCGGGCAGGGCAAGGCGAACCCCATCGCCACGGTGCTGAGCGTCGCCATGCTCCTGCGTCTCTCCCTGGGCCTGCCCCGCGAGGCGGACGCGGTGGAACGCGCGGTGGAGGAGGCGCTGGCGGCGGGCCACCGGACGTCGGACATCGCGACGCCGGGCGTCCGCGCGCTCACCACGCGGGAGATGGGCGGCCTGCTGGCGGAGAAGGCGGAGACGGCGCTGCGTTCGGGGTAAGGCAAGGGGGTGGAGGCATGCTGGCCGACCTGGCCTGGACCTCCCTCCAGTCGCTCGCTCTGGTGGCGGCGGTGAACGCGGTCTACTGGGCGTTCACCGGCCTCTCGCCGTGGCCCTTCGTCGCCGTCGGCACACTGGCCGGCGGGGCGCTTGGCGTCATCCTCATGGTGCTGACCGTGCCCCGGCCCCGCTAAGAGCCTATCCGGAAACCGGGAGCACTCTTGCGCTCGCCGCTCATGATGAGTCCTTCGTCCTTCCCGGGAAGGACTCGGAATCTACGCCTGGATATAAACTGACGAAAACCCTGAGCGAAGCGAAGGGTGACAATAGCTTCCCAAGAGGCCTTTTCGTGCAAGGCTGGACAGGTTCCAAGTAGTGCGCCACGTCACGGGCTCAAGGCCGGACGGATACGCAATTTTGCATGCGCGTATTGCTGTTGGTATAATGAAATGGCGTTCACGGGGAGGCAGCAGGTTTACCGACGTGGAGTTTTTCCGTCCCCGTTTCCGTGAGGTCTAGTTGATATGGGATCCAAGTGGCTGCGCAATAGCTTCATTTATCTGCTCATACTGGTGGCCATCGTGGCCATCTTCTTCACCTTGTTCCAGCCCTCCTACGGGGCCAAGGACGCCGACCTCAGCACCGTCATTGACATGGCCAACAAGGGGCAGATAGACAAGCTGGAGATACAGGGAGACATCCTGCTCGTCACCACCAAGACCGGTGAACGCCTGAGCTCCCGCAAGGAGTCGGGCGCCAGCTTTGTGGACACGCTGCAGCGCGGCGGCGTGAAGCTGGGGGCCGACGGCATGCGGGTCTCCATCAAGGACCAGAGCCAGTGGGGCGGCATCCTCTCGTTCCTCCTGAACTTCCTGCCCATCATCATCTTCGGGGCGCTCCTCCTGTTCATGATGCGCCAGGCGCAGGGCGGCAACTCCCAGGCCCTCAACTTCGGCCGCAGCCGCGCACGGATGTTCGTGGGCAACAAGCCCACCGTCACGTTCAACGACGTGGCCGGCGTGGAGGAGTCCAAACAGGAGCTTCAGGAGGTGGTGGAATTCCTGAAGTTCCCCGAGAAGTTCGCCGCACTGGGAGCGCGTATCCCCAAGGGCGTCCTGCTGGTCGGCCCGCCGGGCACCGGCAAGACCCTCCTTGCCCGCGCCGTGGCCGGAGAGGCCGGCGTGCCCTTCTTCTCCATCAGCGGCTCCGAGTTCGTCGAAATGTTCGTGGGCGTGGGCGCGGCCCGCGTCCGCGACCTGTTCGACCAGGCCAAGCGCAACGCGCCCTGCATCATCTTCATTGATGAGATTGACGCCGTGGGACGGCATCGCGGCGCGGGCCTGGGCGGCGGCCACGATGAGCGCGAGCAAACGCTCAACCAGATACTCGTGGAGATGGACGGTTTCGACAACACCACAAATGTCATCGTCGTCGCGGCCACCAACCGGCCGGACATCCTTGACCCCGCCCTGCTGCGGCCCGGCCGGTTCGACCGCCGGGTGGTCCTGGACCTGCCCTCCATCAACGGGCGCAAGCAGATCCTGGAAGTGCACGTCAAGGGCAAGCCGCTCGGCCCCGATGTGAATCTGTTGACCATCGGCAAGGAGACGGCCGGCTTCAGCGGCGCGGACCTGGCGAACCTGGTGAACGAGGCGGCCATCCTGGCGGCCCGCCGGAACAAGAAGCTGATTGGCGCAGAGGAGTTCGCCGAGGCCGTTGACCGCGTGGTCGCGGGGCCGCAGCGCAGGAGCCGGGTCATCAGCGTGCGCGAGAAGGAGATCACCGCCTTCCACGAGGCCGGCCACGCCCTTGTGGCGCGCATGCAGCCCATCGCCGACATGGTGCACAAGGTCAGCATCGTGGCGCGCGGCACGATGGGCGGCTACACCCGCCTGCTTCCGCAGGAGGACCGGACGCTGATGACCAAGCTCCAGTTCGAGGCCATGCTGGCCGTCGCCCTGGGGGGTCGCCGCTCCGAGCAGCTTATCTTCGACGAGACGACCACGGGCGCGTCCAACGACCTGGAGCACGCCACGCGCCTGGCCCGCCAGATGGTCACCCAGTACGGCATGAGCGAGAAGCTCGGCCCGCGCACCTTCGGACGCAAGGAGGAGCTGGTCTTCCTGGGCAGGGAGATTTCCGAGCAGCGCGACTATTCGGACAAAGTGGCCGAGGTCATTGACTCCGAGGTGGAGCGGCTCATCCAGGAGGCCTATCAGAAGGCCACGGACATCCTCACCGCCAACAAGGCTAAGCTGGTCCAGCTTGCGCTGCGGCTGGTGACGGAGGAGACCATTGAGGCCGACGCGCTGGACGTGCTGTTCAACTCCGAGGCGCCCCCTCTGCCCAACGACTACAAGACCCCGCGCAGGTGGGAGAAGCCCGCTGCTCCCAGCGACGGCGCGGAGGCCCGCCCCAAGAGCGCGGCCCCCGAGGCGACGCCCGCGGCGCCGCCGGCGCCCCCTCAGCCGGGCCGCTCCGGGCCCGCGGGCATGCCCGCGCCCAGCGGCCAGCCCGCCACCTGATCCCCGGCTTCATCCATCACACATAACAGAAGGCCCACCCTGCCAGGGTGGGCCTTCCTGCGTTGCGCCGTAGTGCGCCGCTAGCCTCGCCGCGCCAGCCCGTGCGCTATCTTCTCCTGCGCCGTCAGCCCCGACAGGTCCGGCGCCGACCGCGCGGGCGCTCCCGCGGGCGTGCGCGGCGTCTCGGCTGCGTGCGCCACGGCCCGCTTCCGCACCTCGTCCACGAGCGCCTTCGCCCGCGCCATCGCTGCGTCAACCTCCTCCACCGTCGCGCCCTGCACCAGCTCCGGCGGCACCTCCGGCGTCGCCGCGAGCGCGGCCTGCCGGTACTTCGCCGTCGCCAGCGCGGCCCGCTCCGTGAGCGCGGCCACGGCCTGCCCGCGCTCCTCCACGAGCGTCCGCGCCTCCGCCAGCGCGCGCTCCAGCCCGGCCACGCGCTCCTCCGGCGTTTCCGCCGCCTGCGCCTGTCCCTGCGCCGCCGCCGCCTCGACCCCGCTCGTTGCTGCGTTCTCGTCCGTCATCCGCCGACTCCTTTCGTCTCGCCGCCGCGCTCCGCGCTTGTCATTCCGAGTCCTTCCGCAGAAGGGCGAGGAATCTCCCCGATGGGGGAGCAGCGAAGAATCTACATCTGCTTGACAGGGTAGGACGCGCGTTCTACAGTGTCAACAGGCGGATGACGGGGTAGAATTAAGCGCGGATAGTGGGCTTCGCGAATCTTCATCTGCCGCTGAAATGTAGCACGGAGGCATTATGAGACTCACGAGTTTTTCTGTGACAAACTACAAGAATATCCGAACGAAGGAAACGCTATCTTCACTTGGTACCTTGAACGCTTTGATTGGTCCGAACAACGAGGGCAAGAGTTCCTTTCTGGAAGCCCTCTACTTGACTCGACATGTTAATGGACAACTGTTGGATTGGGACTACATGCGCGAACGGCTTACTGACAAAAAAGCGAGTCCCTTCAAGCTAAGCCTGGAATTCGTCCTAGAAGCGCATGATTATGAACAGCTTGCTGACAAAGGAGGAGGACTCCGGGTTGAAAAAGTGGTATGCGAGTTGGCATTGACAGGTCAATTGGGATTCGATCCCAGATACTTGCTGCCCACTTATATGGTTTGTCACGCGAAAAGGATGCGCGAACCAGGCCGCACAGAAGAGAAGCGCATTGTTGTCTTGCGCTTGAATCCCGAGCAAAAGGCATTTGTGGTTCCTCGTTCAGGACTGCTCGCCCTCTTCAAAATGCCAGAGTCAAGCGATCTCCCGCTGGAACCGCGGGAGGACTGGTCTTTTGACAGGTTCAGGGAGCTTTTCGCCAATGGACGACGTGAAAAAGGAGACGCGTACAGGATATTTGCCCTCTTGGCAGATTGGGCCTCTCGTTTAGTTTACGTCCCTTCTTATCGGCAAACCCCGGCGATTGGGAATGTTGGAGTTGACAGAAGCAAGATCACTGGAGAATCGCTACCCGCAGTTCTGCATTTTATGAAAAACAATGAGGAGAGACGATATCGCGTATTTGAGAAGATGATCCAGCAACTTATTCCTTCGGTTGGGAGGGTTTACACACATCTGGAAAACGCGAGTCAAGTAAGCATACGCGTAGCGTCGGAAGAAGTTGATACGGCTGAGGCGCATCGGCTGGACAGCGTTGGAGGTGGAGTCAGTGAGCTTATCTACCTAGTCGCTCTTACTTGGTTATCCCCGGCCGGAAGCACGGTAATGATCGAAGAACCGGAGCGGGGGCTGCACGCCGCAAGCCAGCGGATGTTCATGCAGGCCGCGTTGGCACACGCAGCGGAATACGGCAAGACGTTGTTTTGGAGCACACACTCTACCATCCTTGCACCACTCGCGGAGTTCTGTTCTGTGCACCTCATAAGTCTCCAAAACGGGAACCAAACCAAGGCAACGCTCGTGGGTGAAGGCGAACGCGGAGCGGTAAGGGAGGCACTGGGGCATTCCAACCTCGATTTATACGGCTACGACTTGGTCGTCCTTTGGGACGGGGAGAGTGAGTCGTCCGCTCTGCCAGAAATAGCCGAGCATTTGCTTGGGACACAACGCTTCAATGCGATTCACATCCAGTCGCTGGATGGAGACCTCGGGTCCAAAATTGACAGTGTGTGTCGCTTGATAGAATCCTTGAGTGCGAACCAGACCAGAGTGGTCATTTTTGCGGATGATGACGAGGGAACAAGTAAGACAATAGAAATCCTGCGCCGCAAGTTTAGCGACGGTAAGTCTTGGACAGATGACCAAGTTCACGTGTGGGACTGTGGTGTTAAGAGTGACTCCGGTGGAGTGCGCAGGGCCGAATTCGAGGACAACTTTTCTTACGACGAGCTAATTCGGGCCGCCAATGCGGTCGCGAATGGTGGGGATTTGACCGTGGAGGGTTTGACAAAGCATGTTGAGGCCGCTCCGACCCAGAAAATCTCAAAAGTGCTGGGGCATTACTTCTATGAGACCTATCAATACGGACTCAGTAAACCGCAACTCAACAAGAATTTGGGGGCTGAAGCATTAGGCAAGATTTCCGCCCGACAATCGCGCGGCCGGAATAACACGAAATATGAGTTTGAGGATGCTATTGAGAAGCTTCGCACGTTCTTGCCAAGACAGCCGTGAATGACCAAGCAAACAAGAGTGTGAAGGAGCGTTGGGGGTTGGGTTCACAAACCCAACCCCCAACCCCCGCCCCGCCCTCCTCCCGCACGCGCGCCATCTCCCCCTCCGGGGTCCACCGCTCCCAGCGCCGACATCGCCGTGCGCTGGCCGTGCGGCCCTTGCCGCCACACCCGCGCCCGCGTTAGACTGATGCTGAGAGGTGACGCTATGCTGAAGGAAGCGCCGCTAGCGGCGCTGAGGCGGACGATACTCGCGCGCGTTTCCAAAGGTGAGAAGTATTACATCGCCGAGTGTTTGGACATCTCGGTTGTGACGCAAGGCCGCACCCTAGAGAAGACCCTTTCCAACCTGCGCGAGGCTGTTGCTCTCCATTTGGAGGGTGAGAATCTGGCTGAACTGGGGTTGGCTCCAAACCCCAGCATCCTGGTCACGATGGAACTCGATCCAGCCAGCGCTTGAGCTGGCTCCCTAATCCCCAACCGCTAACCCCCAACCCCCGCCCCGCCCTCCTCCCGCACGCGCGCCAGCTCCCCCTCCGGGTCCTCCACCCCCAGCGCCGACATCGCCGTGCGCCGGCTGTGCAGCCCCGCGCGCACCAGCGCCTCCTCGTCGCTCACCAGCCGCCCGCGGTCCTGCGGCAGCACCGGCCCCCATGTCACCTTCACCCGCACGTCGCCGTAGCGCGCCCCCGTGTGCCGCTCCAGCAGCCGCAGCGCCATCTGCGCCCGCCGACGGTACACCGCCGACCGCACCAGCCGCTTCCGGCGCACCTTCTGCAAGAGCGGGTGCAGCTCCATCTCCAGCGCCACGCCGCTCAGCCCCTGCCGGTTGTCGCCGAAGGCCGTCCGCGGCGCCTCCGACACGTCGTGCAGCGTCCGGTACAGCAGGTCAATGTAGTCGGCGTGCAGATTCACGCCGCCGCCCTGGAGCAGGTCCAGCAGGTACGCCCGCGCCCTCTCCGGTATCTCCCACACCGCGCCCGGCTGCACCGCGATGTCCTGCGACTCCTCGACGTTCTCCAGCACCGCGATGGGGTTGCCCGACAGCTCCAGGATCGTCGAGAGCTGCGACATCGCGCGGTTCAGCTCCCGCGACGGCTCGATAAGCGGCGGGATGTCACTCGCGCCCCAGAACTGCTTGGGCTGGCGCAGGTTGGGGAAGATGACGAACGGGATGAAGCCGCAGGGGTTCGCGCGACGCTCCACGACCTCGTTGTCCAGCCACAGCTCGAAGCTGTCCGCCGTCCACGCCTCGACCACCGTCACCTCGCGCGCATGGGCCGAACCGCTCGATCCTGATCCCGTCGAAGGACCGAAGCGGTTCGGCGAGACGCCGTACAGCGCCGCGGCCTCCTCCGACGGCAGCCGGTAGCGGCTCGCGACGCGCCACACTCGCGACACGTCGTCGCCCGCCCACCAGGCGTACAGCCCCTGCGCGTCCGGCGCCGTCACCCGCACGCGCTGCTCCTCCGCGTCCCACGTCACCTTGTAGCAGCCGTCGCCCAGAATGGCCGCGTCCAGCTCCGTCTCGAAGTCGAGCGACTCCAGCGCATTCGCGTCGTACACGGCGCGCAGGTCCGACTCCGCGCGGCGGGCGCGCTCCCGCCCTTCCGGCGAGTCGTCGGCGGGCTCCACGTCGAGCGTGATGCCGGACATCAGGTACGACGTCAGCTTGTCCACCAGCACCCGCGCGTAGTTGAACGTGAGCTGCCTCTCGCGCCGCCGCGGCCTCGCGGGCCACTGCCTGCCGTTATAGAACTCCAGGTTCTCGCGGTACGCTGCCATGCGCGGCTGGTCCATCCGCGCCACCTGCTGCGGCAGGGCCGTCTGCGTCTGTGCCGTCGTCGTCATGCGCGCCTCCTATGTCGCTTCATTCCTGGCGCTCGCCTTCCCGTCATTCCGAGTCCTTCCACGGAAGGACGAAGAATCTACCCCGGTCTTTTGCCTGCATGGAGTGAGGTCGGAAAGCCTCGCGCCCGCTTCATGATGCGCTGCACCGTGCGCACGCTCATCCCGAACCGCCGCGCAAGCTCGGCGGGCCTGCCGCGCTCCGTGCGCAGCGCCTCCAGCACCCGCGCGTCCCGCGACGCCAGCCGCAGCCGACGGTACCAGTCGGGGTCGTCGTACTTGCAGCGCGGCAGCGGGCACTCCAGGCACGTCGGCGACACCTCGCAGCCCTCGTCGCGATAGGCCGCGAGCTCCGGCAGCGTATCGAAATCCCCTCCGCCTTGCGGAGCGGGCGGCTGCGCGGCGCCGTTCGGGGCGTGGTCTTTCTCGTACGTCAGCGTCATGCTCGTGCCTCCATCGTGAAACACAGTCAATGCGCGTGTATTTTTCCGGATACCTCATCCCCCGGCCCCTTCTCCTGCAGGAGAAGGGGGATTAATGGGTATAGGGGACACCCCTAAGACCCCGGCAGAGGCGTGGCCCCTGCACCTCGTTCCCGCTGCCATACCCAGTCCCTCTTCGGAAGGACGCCCATTCGGTGTCCGCTCGTCCTGAGCCTGTCGAAGGATGAGCGGGGTCTCCAGGGCGCATGCCTTCAGGGATGACCATTCGTTATCCGCCCGCGCGCCCGCCGGGGCGCGTACCCGGCGCTTGCCTCCACCAGCAGCGCCATGCTCATCAGGAAGTCGTCGTGCCCGCGCGACGCTTCCACCCCGAAGCCCATCGTCTGGCCGCTCCGGTACACGCTCGTCGCCAGCTCTACCTCACGCCAGAACTCCGCCACTCCGCCGAGCCGTCGGCCCCGTACATCTTCAATCGTCCCGCATTGACCGCCGCCAGCAGTTGGAAGCCGATCCGCGACTTGCCGGGCGCCGTGAACACGAACGGCGTCACAATGCCGCTCAGCGCCTTCGCCAGGAAGCTCGCCACGCCCGCGCCGACGCCCGTGGCGTCCACCACCACCCGCCGGCAGCGCCAGACGTCGCGGAGCACGTCCACCAGTTGGGCGTACAGCGCCGCGTGCGGCCTGCCCGTCCACCAGTAGTGCTCCACCACGCGCACCCGCGGCTCCGGCAGCGCGTCCGTGCACGCCGCGAAGTCCACCTCGCCGATGCTCACCACCGTCGAGTCGCGCCGACGCTCCGCCGCGCGCACCGCCGCGTCCTGATTGGGTCCCTCTTGCGCCGCCTCAGCCTCGCCCGCGATATCAATGCCCGCGACGTACACCGCTCCGGCGCGGGGCGAGCGCTGCCGCGAGTGCGCGCCCTGCAGTTGCGCCCGCTGCCCCGCCGAGAGGAATCCGCCCGCGCCGCGCACCGGGTTCAGGCAGTACTGCGTCTGGAACAGAGGATGGCTCTCGCCGAGCCGCGCCCTCTCGCCCTCCACGTACCGCATGTAGTCCGGGTTGTGCCTGCCCACCTCAAGCCAGTCGAAGCGAAAATGCCGCTTCACCCCGTCGCGCCGCTCCATCTCCAGGTTGACCTGCTTCGACTCCTCCAGCAGCGTCGAGCCGTCCCACGCCGTGCCGTACAGCACCGTGGTCACGTTCGCGGGCGCGCCCATGGGCCGGAAGTCCCGCGCGAACTTCTGCTTGTCCACGTCCTGGGCCTCGTCCACCTCCAGCAGCACGTCCGCCGTCGCGCCCACCACGTGGCTCCCCGGCTCCGCGCTGAAGAACAGCGCCCGCGCCTTGCCCAGCCGGACGGCGTGCCCGGCCTCAGCCGACCACAGGCCGCGCAGGCCGGCGTCGTCCAGGCGGTCCCGCAGCCGACGCATGCTGACGACGACCTGCGGGACGAAGGTGGGAGCGCACTTCACCAGCGTGCCGCCCTTCAGCGCATGCATAACCAGCAGCAGCACCTCCATGTGCGCCGAAAGCTCGTTCTTCCCCGCCTGTCGCGCCATCTCCACGGTGAATGTCAGCCCTCGCCGCCGCGCGACGCTGCCCAGCACGGCACGCCCCACTTCTACCTGGTATGGCCGCAGCTTTATCGGAGGAGTAGCCATGCTCACTTCACCAGTCGAAGCACCACTTCCAGCAGCACCGTGCCCGCCACCAGGTAGAGCAGGCCGTTCACCCGGCCCTTGACCTCCTCCACCTGCGCCTCAAGCTCCTTCAAGCGCTGCTCCAGCACCGCCTCGAAGGCGCTCGCGGGCGCCACCTCCACGCGCGCGCCGTTGGCCTGGCCCTCGCGGCCCCCGCGCAGGCCGGCCCACAGGCGGCGCAGCGTCTCCCCCAGCTCATCTCTCCGGCGCATCCATGCCCTCCAGTCCCAGCGCCGCGCCGACGCTCCGCAGCGCGCCCGCAAGGCTGCTCGCCAGGTCCTTCTCGGCCTTGGGCGAGAGGCGGTACTTCACCGCGACCGCGCGCACCAGCACGTTGATGCCCTTCAGGAGCATCTCCACGTTCTCCGGGTGCTCCCGCGCCAGCCGCTCCAGGCGGACGCGCAGCAGGGCGATCTCCGCGTCCAGCCCCTGGACCTTGCGCGCGCGAGGCAGCCGCACGCGCTCCGCCTCGCTGAGGGCCGCCTCGTAGAAGCCGGGCGCCGCGTCGGAGCGACCACTCTTGCCCCGAGGCCGAGGGCTAGCGCTGTCGGCCATCGGCGTCGCCCCCTTCAAGCGAATCCAGCAGTCCCTCCAGGGCGTCCGCGGGCAGCCTGCCGGCCGCTCGGAGCGCCCCTTCCGCCAGGCACAGCGCCGCCAGATCCCATTGCTGACGACGCAGCGCGTTCGCAAGCGTTGACATGCCGCCTCCTTATCCCCGTGTCCTTCCGCGGAAGGACAGCGCGTGGCGCGCTATCAGCGCGGAGACCAGCAACGAACTGACGCAGGCCGACGCTGCCACCGGCAGCCACGCCCCTCCGACGGGCCAAGGCGCCCCGCCCGCCCGCGCGAACAACCCGTAGAACATGCCCTGGGCCAGCCCAGCCAGGCACACGCCCGCCATCACCGCGGCGCCCACCCGACGCCGCAGCGCCGACGCGCGGTAGCGCAGAAAGTACAAGGCGTTGACGCCGCTGCTGGCGGCGGTGACGGCGTAGAGAAGGGCGACCAGCGCCGTGTCCTGCATGGCCTCGTCCTCGCGTGGAATGGCACTGAGGATAGAACATAAGTTCTATAACGTCAACAGGGGCGTGGCGCAGGGACGCTGCGGTCCAGACACGAGGGAGGCGCGGACAGTCGGCCTACCCAAAGGCGCATCGTTGTGGTACAGTGTTTGTGCTCATTGTAGGTGGCATGTGACGAGTAGTAGTTGTCTGCGACCCGGAGAGGGCGTGGACTTGGAAAGAGTAAGTCATGGAACGTGAACCG
The DNA here is from genome assembly GCA_030648205.1 of Dehalococcoidia bacterium. Taxonomy (NCBI): domain Bacteria; kingdom Bacillati; phylum Chloroflexota; class Dehalococcoidia; species Dehalococcoidia bacterium. Next base: position 27,343 of record JAUSIH010000038.1, read on the forward strand.
ATGGTCGGCAAGGCGAAGCGAATTGCCGCCGGAAATGTAACGGAGAAGCCAGCGGGAAGAGCGATAACATCTGACTACGACTGGAAGGCATACTACAAGGGGAACTTCATTCAGAAGTGGTGGAAGCGACGGGCAGCCAGCCTTGTGTTGGAAATGGCCGGAGAAAATAATCCTGTGGTGGACCTGGGCTGCGGGAGCAGTCCTATTCTCAGCCTGGTGAAAGCTACGGAGAAGGTGGGGGTGGACGCGCACGCAGGCAAGATAGACCTTATGAAGGAAAAGGACAGCACATCCACGTACATGAACGCGCTGGCCGAAAATTCGAAGCTCGCGGACAACTACTTTGGCACAACGCTATGCATTGAGGTCATTGAGCACCATGAGAACCCGCACAAGCTTATGCAGGAAATAGCACGGATAACCCGGCCCGGCGGAACGGTCATCATCGCAACCCCTGACTTCTCCTCCTGGACGTGGAACGTCATAGAGATACTTTATGGCGTGCTTATGAGGTCGGGCTATCATGATGAACACAATAGCAAATTCACGGAATCATCCACCAGAGCTCTGGCCGCAGCCTACGGCCTCAGACACGAGGAGACGAGGAAGGTGATGGGCGCGGACATGGTCATGAGGTTTCGCAAGGAATAGTCCGGCCAACCATTGGCGCGGGCCATTCTTTCAGGACAGGCAGACAAGTCCGGGACTGGACAGAGCCTTGTTTCTTCTCCGCCCCCTTTGCCCACCGCTGCTCCCCAGGCGCCAGCCACAACCTCTCCCTTGGTAGCTGGTGGTATACTCGCGTGGTCACGGACGTCCGGACAACATGAGCGAGAGGTAGCGCGAGCAATGGGTGAGGGGAACGAACGTGGCACTGACTGATCAGAAAGGGGCGTCCGCCCCCGTGGGACGATGCGCGTTCCGACTGTGGGAGCTTGCCTCACGCTACCGCGTGGCCGTTGTGCTGGTGGCCCTGATGCTCACGGGCCTCGCGCTGCGCCTGTGGGGAATAGACCGGACGGACGTCGTCTATGGCGATGAGATTCCCAACGTGCGCATCGCCATGGGGTTCGCCGCCACGCGGAGCATCGTGCCCGTGGGCGGCTCCATCCATCCCGCCGGGTATCCAGACGTGCTCTTGCTCACGTACGGACTTTACGCGGTGGTCGGCCTGGTGACGGGGGCGTTCGCGTCCCTGGAGGACATGGCCTTCACGTACCTGGTTGACCCCCACGCCTTCTACGTTATTGCGCGGGCTATCTCCGCCGTCGGGGGCGCCGCCGCCATTGCGTTGACATTCCGGCTGGGCCGCCGCCTGGCGGACGACAGGACCGGACTCGTCGCGGCGGGCATCATGACCGTGGCATACCTGCCCGTCTGGTTCAGCCACTTCGCCCTTATGGAAAGCATGGTCATGCTTCTGGCGACGGGGGCCTTCTTGGCCAGCCTCCACGCCCTGACGTCGCCGACGCGCCGCGCGTTCGTCCTGGCGGGCGCGCTGGGCGGGTTCGCCATGTCCACCAAGTACAACGGAGGCTTCTTCATCCTGCCGATGGTCGCCGCGCATGTTCTGGCCAGCAGGCGCGCCGGGATGACATGGCGCCAGACGCTTTTGGGGGCTAACCTGTGGCTGGGACTGGGCGTTGCGGTCGCCGCGTTCCTGCTGCTGTCGCCATTCTGGATTGTGCAGTTTCCCGAGCGGGTCGCGAGCGCGCTGTCCTACTTTCAGATCAGAAGCTCAGGCGCGTGGACGGGCCAGACCAGCAGCGACATCGCCGCCCTTTCGCTCCTTCAGTCTTTTCTGGAGCAGGAGTGGGCCATCGGGGTGGTCCTCCTGGCGGGCGTAGTGGGCGCGCTGTTCCGCCGCAAGAGCGAGGACATCCTGGCCTTGGCGGCCATTCTCCCGCTCTTCCTCTTCGTCGGCGCCCTCCGTTCGTCCGCGCTGCACTACATCCTGCCCGCGTACCCGCTGCTGGTGGCCCTCGGCGCGGTCCTTCTCGTCCGTATCCTCCCGCGCCCCGCGTGGCTGGCCGGGTCTGTGGCCGCGCTGCTCATCATCCCCACGGCGGGCCACGTCATCGCCGACCGCATTCAGGGTTCGGCGCCGGACGCGCGCGTCGCCGCGGCGCGGTGGATCGAGGGGAACGTGCCGCGCGGGGAGAAGGTGGCGCTGGCCTTCTTCTGGGCCGGAAGCTGCAACCCCCCCATCCTCGCGAACGGGCCTGAGATATGGACGCTGGCGAAGTCCGATGTGGACTCCGGATTCATGGCCCGCCTGCCCGCCAGCTTCCCGAAGCGACTCGACGCGTACTTCGCCGCGCGGCCCGTGTACCGCGTCGCCTTCCTGGAGGAGTTCGCCTCGCCGGAGGAGATGCGGGCCGCGGGCGTTCGCTACGCCGCCGTCTCGAGCTGCGCGTACGCGCCGTACGTTGACCAGCCGCCGCCGCCAGCGGGCGCGTCATGGGCCGAGCAGTACCTCAAGACCCACGCCCTGTACTCCACGCTCCTGGCCCCGACGCCCGGTGTGCGCACCCTGGCGGCGTTCACGCCGGAGCAGGGGTACGGCGGGCCGGAGGTCCGCGTGCTGGAGCTGTCCCCCGGCGCGGGCGGGCGCTAGGACATGGCGCGGTTGCGGAGCGGCACGCGCGGGTGGGGTAGGGGGCGGCCGCTATCAGCGCGCACCCAGGATTTGGGATTCGCTCGCTGGGGTATCTAAGCCGCTTTCCACTTCGGCCACGCGTCCAGCACCTTGATGTCGGCGTTCTCGGATATGACGGCAGCGAGCTTCTCCAGCCACTGTGCGTCCGGATGGCCGTCCTGCCGCGCTCTGGCGATGTTGTCGGACAGGCCCCATCCGGTAGAGCGTTCTCCCTCAGTGAGCAGCCTTTTCAGATTAGTGAGTGCCCTTTGTCGATCCGTAGCTGGCCCGTGGGCATATAGATAGGACCAACACTCAAGAGCCAGTTCGCGAACCTCTTCTAATTGGTTGCTAGCCAGAGCTTTGTTGAGAGTGCGCAGCCCCTCCCCTTTTCTTCCCTGAGCCAGGAGAAGGCCTGCGTAATTGCCGTTGTTGATAGCATTGTTGGGGTCTGCGGCCAGCGCGCGGCGATAGTGTTCCTCCGCCTTGTCGTAGTCCTTGCGGATATCTGAGAGGAAGTTTGCGTAGTTGCCCAAGTTGTTGGCATTGTTGGGGTCGGCGGCCAGCGCGCGGCGGTAGAGTTCCTCCGCCTTGTCGTAGTCCTTGCGGATATTTTTGAGGAAGAACGCGTAACTGCCGTTATTGGTGGCATTGTTGGGGTCGGCGGTCAGCGCGCGGCGGTAGTGTTCCTCCGCCTTGTCGTAGTCCTTGCGGATATCTTTGAGGAAGATCGCGTAATTGCCGTTAGTGTTGGCGAGGTTGGGGTCGGCGGTCAGCGCGCGGCGGTAGTGTTCCTCCGCCTTGTTGTAGTCCTTGCGGATATTTTTGAGGAAGATCGCGTAATTGCAGTTAGTGTTAGCATTGTTGGGATCGGCAGCCAATGCGCGGCGGTAGTGTTCCTCCGCCTTGTTGTAGTCCTTGCGGATTTGATGGAGGAAGATCGCGTAATTGCCCAGAAGAGGCGCGGAGTCCGGGAGCTTTTTCAACCCCTCGAGGTAAAGCGCTTCCGCTTTCTCCGGGTCTGTTTTCTCCAGTCGGCCAGCTTGAATTGCATAGGTGAACCACCCTGTGAGCGAAGCGTCCGTCTTCTCGACGGCCTTCTTTAGTCGGGCGGCTCCAGGGACAGTTTCCGGCAAAGACAGTACGCGCTTGGATAGCTTCTCATAGGTTTTTCCGTATTCATCGAATACCGACTTGAATCGCTGGTCGTCCGGACGAGGAAGTTTGAAAGTGTCATGAATCAAAAGCATCAGCTCATCAAAGTCACGCTTTTGGACCCAAATAGCTTTGCGAGAGTCAAGCCATTGCCTGATCACTCCCTGAGGTTCTAGCTCACTGACCCAGAACACACTCAGGGGCAACGCCGCTGGTGGAAGCGCGTCGAGCATCTCAACGATACCTTTGTCGTTGCCGCCATAACCGATGAAGATTAGCCCTCGGTCATGCAATAAGGGGCGGACACTATTCGCTATCACTTGCGGTAAGGTCGCGGTCTCCTGGAACGTATTGTGTGGAGAAAGACGATGATCGCCATGAAGTTTCACAACCAGTGGCCGCATGCGAGCCGGCCTTATGTAGCTCGCAAGAGATTCATGATGAATCACTAAAGGGCGCGCTTCTGTGTACAGGTATAAAGCATCAGGGGCCAGATCATCAAAGTTCGTAGTCAGAACAACGTTGAAGCGCCCTTCATCCATGGCAATGAGATTAGCTAGCACGGCATATCCGAAGCCGGGGAATTTGCCTTCGCAAAGACGTTCTACTTCTCTCTGACGCTCTTCGAGGTTGAGAAAGAGCTTCTCCATGACCGCGCCATAAAGCAGTGCCATGCGAGACAAGTCACTACCTGGGAATTGTTCACGCGCCCAACTCTCCAAATCCTTCCTCTCGGGCGCACGCAAGTCCCTAAGGCGTGGAAGCCAATCTTCTTTGACCAGTGTGCCAGCATCAGGGATGCCGGAGGATATAGAGCACCCAGCGCCAATGAAAAGGGCGTAGCGTCTTTCTGGACGCTTGATAGAGTCGTGAATGCGTCTGACAAATTCCTCAGCATCCATTTTGTGCAGTGGATTGCTAGAAGGGGCAGAGACTCTCTTTTTGCGCCGCTCGGTCATATACCCTACCTCTCCGCGCCCGCGGGCAGCCGCTTGATGACCTGCTCCGTCAGCTTGATCTTCTGCATCATCTCCGCGTGCGTCAGCCCCGGGTACTGGATGCGCAGGTTGATGTGGTTGAACCCCAGCTCCCTGTACCGCAGTATCTCGTTCGCGCACTCCGCCGGGTCGCCCAGCACGAACGTGTCCTTCGCCAGCGCCTCGAAGTCGCCGAGCAGCTTCTTGTCGTCCTCCGGCAGCGACGCCTGCAGCCCGTGCTCCGCGTACGCCTCCCACTTGCGCCGCATCCCCTCGCGGCCTAGCTCCACCGCCTCCGCGCGCGTCCGGCCCACCGAGTACTCGCGGCTGAACACCATCTCCTTCGGCGGCCACGGCTTGCCGACCTTCTCCAGCTCCTCGCGGTAAATCCCCACCTGGCGCTTCACCACGTCGTACGTGCCGAACGGCGCGATGTACACCGCGTCGCCCATGCGCGCGGCGCGGCGGATGGCCGGGTCGCTGTTCGCGGCGATCCAGATGGGCGGGTACGGCTTCTGCAGCGGCTTCAGCGTCGGCTTCGCGCCCGTGATGTTGAAGAACCGCCCGTGGTGCGTCACCTCGTCCTCCGTCCAGAGGCGCTTCATCAGCGTCAGCGACTCCTCGAAGCGCGGCGCGCGGTGCTTCAGGCTCACGCCGAAGAACTCGAACTCCAGCGGCCGATAGCCCAGTCCCAGGCCGACGCGCAGCCGACCCTCGCAGGCGTAGTCCAGCGTCGCCATCTGCTCCGCGACCTCCACGGGGTTCAGCAGCGGCAGCAGGATGACGCCCGTGTTAAGGAGCATTTTGCCCGTCTCCGGCGCCAGGCGCGCCAGCCACGGGATGACGTTGAAGTACTGGAACGGGTGGATGACCCAGTGATGCCCGATGGAGATGCGGCCAAAGCCGTGGTCGCGGGCGGCGCGCACCTGCTCCAGCATCTCGTTCCAGTGCTGGTCCGGCGGCTTCCCCGCGAGTTGCCCCGGCCCCATGTTCATGCCCACAATCATGGAGTTATCTCCTGTCCTCGGATACCTCATCCCCTGGCCCCTTCTCCTCGCAGGAGAAGGGGAAGAAACTAAATCTGGGGGACGCCCCCAGACCCCCGGCAGGGACGCCGTCCCTTGCAACCCTGCACTGCCTGGGCCAAACGCCCGCTCGTGGTGAGCTTGTCGAAGCCATGAGCGGTGGACAAGTAGCCCGCTCATCCTGAGCCTGTCGAAGGACGAGCGCCTGACATCCGGTTACCCCTGCGGCAGCCTCTTGATGACCTGCTCGCTGAGCTTGATGCGCTCCATCACCTTCTCGTGCGACATCCCCGGGTACTGCAGGCGCAGCTTCATGTGCGTGATCCCCGCGATATCCCTGTACCGCAGTATCTCGTTCGCGCACTCCGCCGGGTCGCCGACGATGAAGGTGTCCTTCGCCATCGTGTCGAACTCGTCCAACAGCTTCTTGTCCTTCTCCGCCAGCGAGCCTTGCAGCCCATGCTCGGCGTACGCCGCGAACTTCTCCACCATGCCCGCTGCGCCGTCCCGCACCGCCTCCGCGTGCGTCCGCCCCACCGAGTACTCGCGCGCCATCGGCACCTCTTTAGGCCAGGGCTTGCCTTCCTCTTTGAGCGTCGCCTTGTAAAGCTCCAGGTGCCGCTTGAGCACGGTTACGTTCTGGAACGGTGACCAGAACGGCGCGTCGCCCATGCGCGCCGCGCGTCGCGTCGCCGGCTCGCTGTTCGTGGCGATCCAGACGGGCGGGTACGGCTTCTGCAACGGCTTCAGCGTCGGCTTCGCGCCCGTGATGTTGAAGAAGCGCCCGTGATGCGTCACCTCGTCCTCCGTCCAGAGGCGCTTCATGAGCGTCAGGGCCTCCTCGAAGCGCGGCGCGCGGTGCTTCAGGCTGATGCCGAAGAACTCGTACTCCAGGGGCCGATAGCCGAGGCCGCAGCCGAACTTCAGCTTGCCGCCGCTCATGATGTCCAGCGTCGCGAGCTTCTCGGCCATGTCCACGGGATTCACCAGTGGCAGCAGGACCACGGAGGTGACGAGCGTCATCTCCGGGACCTCGCCGTTGATGCGCGCGAGCCAGGGAATCAGGCTGAAGTATTGGAACGGGTGGATGACCCAGTGCGTGCCCACGGACACGAAGTCGAAGCCGTGGTCGCGGGCGGCGCGCACCTGCTCCAGGTGCTCCTTCCACTGCTGCTCAAGGGGGTACGGGTGCAGGACGACAGGCCCCATGTGAAACCCGACGTGCATGACGCCACCTCCGGATGGAATGCCTGGATTATAGCGCAGGCGGCACGCCAGCACACGGATGGTCGGCATTGCGCCTTCGTCGGACGTTTCCTCAGCCCGTTGGCCGTCGTATCATGGGAAGATTGGAGCGACTATGAGCGGAAACCCACTGGACGAGGCGGTCAGCGCGACCATGCGGGGCCACCCGGAGGTGGTCCGCCGATGGCTGGCGAACGAGCCGGGGAGCTGGGGCTTCCTGGCGGGCAAGGCGGTGCTGGACTGCCGTCGGAAGTTGGGCAGGCACCTGACCGAGGCGGAGCGGCGCGCCGTGTGGCGCTTGCTGTGGGGCCGGCTCACGGCGCTGCGCGAGGGCTTGCGCGACCGCCCCTAACCGGGTGCTTCCCTCCGGCGCCGATCCCTCGGGGGCTGGCGCACGCACACTGTGGGCTATTTTCTGTCGAAGGCGCGGCGGCGGAGTGACGCCCGGCGAGGCTCAGGAAGCGGAAGGGAGGCGCTTCACAATGGCGGAGCGCACCTCCGCGGTGGTCGGAAAGCGGCCCGTGCGCACTGTGGAATAGACCAGCTCCCCGTTGACGGTGACCTCGAAGCGTCCCTCCTCGCCGGGGACGAGCGTCAGGGCGGACACCTGCTCACCGAACTCGCGCAGAAGCTCTTCCGCCAGCCTGGCGGCGCGCGGCAGGTAGTTTCAGGGCAGGCAATACTCAATCTGGATGGCTAGCTTCTGCGCGGACATGCTGCTTTCCCATGCGGTTGCCGGCTGGGGGAAGGGTGAGAGAGCGCCGGGCCTACTTGCTGCCCGTCTTGGCCGACGCCTCAGCCGTGGCCGCGCCCGCCAGTGCGTTGAGCTGATGCATCAGACGCGACTTCTGCCGGGAAGCCTTGTTCTTGTGAATGATGCCCTTGGTCCAGGCCCTGTCCAGGGCGCGCACGGCGCGGGCCACGGCTGCCGTGGCGTTCTCCGTGTCCTTGCTCTGGATATAGCTCCGGGCGATACGCACGTGCGTCCTGACGGCGGAGCCGATGGGCTGGTTGCGATGCTCCCGGCGCACGGACTTGCGGTGCGCCTTTTTCGAAGAAGGGGACTTCTTGGCCAAGGGGACCTCCTCCACTCGAGGTGAAAACTCTTGCGTCCATGATACCAGATGCGCGAGCGCCCGTAAACCTAAGCCCCGCTATTGCTGCGCTGGGCGCTGAGGACGCTCTTGACGGTCTCCATCTTGGCGAAGAGGCGGCTGAGCTGCTGGATGCCGGAGGTGTGGAGCGTCATGGAGATGGTGATGGCGCCGTCCGAATGCTCAATGGACTGCAATCCCACGATGTTCACCTTCTCGTCCGCGAGCACGTTGCTGAGGTCGCGCAGCAGCCCCACCCTGTCCCACGCCTCCACGCGGACGCGCACCGGATAGACCTGCTTGGTCGGCCCCCATTGGACGGGCACGATCCGTTCGGTCTCGTCCACGTTGAGGACGTTGGTGCAGTCCCGCCGGTGGACCGTCACGCCTCTGGTGCGCGTGATGAAGCCCACGATGTCGTCGCCGGGCAGGGGATGACAGCAGTTCGCCACGCGCGTCAGCAGGTCGCCCACGCCCATGACGGTGACGTCCGTGAGGGGCGCCGGGGCGGCGTGAGCGGGCGGCGGCGTGATCTGCGGCGGCTCCGGCTCCTGCGGGCCGACCTTCGTCGCTATCTGCTGCAGGCTGATGTTGCCGCAGCCGATGGCCGCCAGCAGGTCGTCCGCCGAGTCGAACTTCAGGAGAGCAGCGACTTCGTCCTCGCTGATGGTCACCGCCAGCCGGTGCAGTTCCTTCTGGAGCGCCTCGCGGCCCCGCTGAACGTTGACCGTCCGCTCCTGCTTGCGGAACCACAGGCGGACCTTCTCACGGGCGCTCGTGGTGTGGACGAAGCCCAAGTCCTGGTTCAGCCAGTCCAGGCTGGGGCCCCGCGCGATCTTGCTGACGACGACCTCCACGGTGTTGCCGTTCTGGAGCTGGGTGTTGAGGGATACCAGCTTGCCATTCACCTTGGCGCCCACACAGCGGTGCCCCAGGTCCGTGTGGATGCGATAGGCGAAGTCCAGAGGCGTGGAGCCGGCGGGCAGCTCAACGATGTCACCCTTGGGGGTGTAGACGAAGACCTGGTCGTGGAGGATGTCCGTGCGGACGGACTCCAGGAACTCCTCCGTGCCCGTGACCTCCCGCTGCCACTCGAGGAGCTGGCGGAGCCAGGTCATCTTCTCCTCGAACTTCATGTCCTCGCGGGAGACGCCGGCCTCTTTGTAGCGCCAGTGCGCGGCCACGCCGTACTCCGCGAGGCGGTGCATCTTGTTCGTGCGGATCTGGACCTCCACCGGCGAGCCCTGGCACATCACCGTGGTGTGCAGGGACTGATACATGTTCTCCTTCGGGTTGCCGATGTAGTCGTCAAGTTGGCCGGGCAGGGGGTGCCAGAGGGTGTGGACAATGCCTAGCGCCGCGTAGCAGTCCTTCACGTCTTCAACCAGGACGCGGACGGCGAACAGGTCATAGATCTGGGAGATGTCCTTGCCCTGGGCCGCGTACTTTTCGCGTTTCTCGTAGATGCTGTAGATGCCTTTGGGGCGGCCGCTCACCTCTGCCTTGATGCCCGCCTTCTCCAGCTCCTTGCGCAACGTGACCATGACGCCCTGAATGTACCGCTCCCGCTCACCCCGTTTGGCGGCCAGGAACCGGGAAATCTCATGGTACTTGTCAGGCTCCAGGTGCCTGAGGGCGAGGTCCTCCAGTTGCCACTTGAACTGCCAGATGCCCAGGCGGTGGGCCAGCGGAGCGAAGACGTCCAGCGTCTCCCTTGCGATGCGCTTGCGGCGCTCCTCCGGCAGGGCGTCCAGGGTGCGCATGTTGTGCAGGCGGTCGGCGAGCTTGATGAGCACCACGCGCACGTCCTCCGCCATGGCCACCAGCATCTTGCGAAGGCTCTCGGCCTGGACGCGCTCTCCCTCCGGTGTGCGCTGGGCGCCCTGGCGCTTCTCCAGGAGCTGTAGCTCGATCTTGCTGACCTTGGTGGCGCCGTCCACCAGCTTGCCGACTTCATCGCCGAAGCGGCCCGCTATGTCCTCCTGGGAGACGCCGCAGTCCTCAATCACGTCGTGCAGGAGAGCGGCGGTGATGGTGGAGGCGTCCAGTTGCAGCTCGGCGAGGAGGATGGCCGTGCTCAGCGGGTGGACGATGTACGGTTCACCGGACTCGCGCATCTGCCCTTCGTGGCAGCGGGCGGCATAGGCGTACGCCTCCTCAATGACCTGGACCTTCTCAGGCGGCAGGTACTCCCTGACCTTCGTCAGAAGCTCCTGCACGTCCACCTTGGGGGACGCTGTCCGCCCCTTGTCACGCGCCAGCGCGTCCTTAGTCCTTTCCATAACCCCATCCAATCCGTACGTCCAGTATATCCCAAGGAGACTGGGCCGACAAATGCGCGGGCTGAGATCGAGGGAGGCCATAGCGTATCTGGCCTGGCCTTTGACTTTGCGCTGCAAATCGGCATACTTGTGGTGCTGGTGTTTGTGGCGTCACGGCTGCATGCACGGATAGTCCGCTAGCCGCCCGCGCTCGTGCCAGCCGATATAAGTCCACTGACCGGAGGTCTGGCGCCGTGTTCAAAGCGCCGCGTGGCATGACGGACATCCTGCCGGACGAGCAGGACTACTGGGCGCACATCCGGGATACGGCGGAGCGCCTCGGCCTGCGCTTCGGCTACCGCCGCATCGAGACGCCCGTCTTCGAGGAGGCCGGCCTCTTTGTGCGGAGCGTCGGCGCGGGCACCGACATCGTCGAAAAGGAGATGTACACCTTCGC
>JAUSIH010000039.1 GCA_030648205.1 Dehalococcoidia bacterium
GGGGCAAAACCGCTGATGGTTTTTCCAGCAAAATCCCAACACATACTTTTTCGCTGTTGACTCGCTCTTCACAAGCTGTTCATAGCTTTGCAGGTCCATGGCACCATCCTACTCCTGGTGCCAGACCGTACTCAATCACCTATTGTTTTGCCAATCGCACCCTTGTACGCATTCCTCGCAACCGTGGCGCAGGGGCCTCAAGTGCAAGTGGCGTTCAGAGACATGATTCTGGCTTCCGAATTTAGGTCTTCCGAGCATTTCGTAAGCAAAGATCACCTGAAGAAATTTTTCGCCGTAACCATAAACGACGCCGAACAGGCGTATGCGAGTGAGCTTTCGGACTTCCAGAAACACCTCGACCAGACTCTGACACCAGACCACCTGGACAAGTTCGACGACCTCGAAAGGCCCAGGCTATTGCGGCGAATGCAAGTGAAAATGACCGGCGACGCGGCTTACTGGAAGGCTGTGGCAACTGAAAAGGCTCAAAAGCTTGCCGATTTTGAAGAAAAGGAACGTAAACGCAAAGCGTTCATTCGGAAGCAAAAGACCGCGAAAAGGACCAAGCCCTCTTCTAGCGATCAAAAGCGCCGTTTCTGATGGGACTTTACGCCGCTCATCCCAGGATGGGCGCGTGAAGCCCCCTACCCCGGATACGATATGCCGCCGTTCACGCTCAGGGTCATGCCCGTGATCTGGTCCGACTCCGGCGAGGCCAGGTACAGTATGGCGTAGGCCACGTCGTCCGGCAGGTTGAGTCGCCCCAGCGGCACCCGCTCCTCGATCTTCTTGAACGCCTTGGCGATGACCTCGCCCGACTCCCGGATGCGCGAGAAGTTTTCGTACGCGGGGGTGTCGGCGGTGAGCGTCGTGGACACGGTGTTGACGCGGATGCGCCAGCGGGAGAACTCGCGCGCCAGGGTCTTCGTCGCCATGATGAGACCGGCGGCCGCCGCGCCGATGAGCGACTCGCTGGGCGTGGGATGCCGTCCCGCATCGGTGGTGACATTCACGATCTTGCCGTACTCGCGCTCCCGCATGTGGTCCAGCACGGCGCGGACGCAGTACAGCCGGCTGATGAGCCGCATGCGGATGTAGTCCTCGTAGCTGGCGGGGTCGGTCTCGGCGAACGGGAGAGGGCGGACGTGCTTCCAGCGCGGACTGCCGTTGGCGACCATGATGTCCACCTTGCCGAAGTCCTTGACGACCTTCTGGACCATCTCCTGGCAGCTCGCATAGCTGGTGATGTCCACCGGCGCGTGGGCTGCCCTGCGGCCCATTGCCTGTATCTGCCGCACCACCAGCTCGGCCTTCTCGGCGCCGCGAGTGGCGATGGCGACGTCCGCGCCGCTCGCCGCCATCAGTAGCGCCGCGGCCTTGCCGATGCCCTCGCTGCCGCCGGTGACGATGGCGACGCGGCCCTGCAGGTTTGTCTTCATGTCTGATTCTGTCCCCTTTCCGCTGAAGTCATGGAGGCGCAAGGGTGTTATAGCACATCCGCTGCCCGTGTGTGAAGCGGGCGTCTCATGGACATCTCGCGGGCGGGATTGAAGCTCGCATCTGTTTCTGCTACAGTTGACCTCGCCGCCGCAGCGCACGCGCACGGCGCGGTCGCGCTTCTGTCCGTCGGCGTTTGCGTATGATGCGGGCCTCGGCCCAGACTCGTCGTTGTGGAGCATTGTGTCAGATGGGGAAAGAGATGCACGGGTCGGCGCTGGGCCGCGAGACGCTTCAGGAGATGCTGTCGGCGACGCCGCCGCTGGTCGCCGACATGGTGGACGCCGCGGCGCAGCTTCAGCCCAACGGCATTGACTTTACGGTGCGCGGCGTTGCGCGCTTCACGTCGGCGGGGCGCATTGGCCAGGCGGCGGACGACCGCGTCCTTCCTGTGCCGGAAGGACCGCTGGAGCCGTCGCCCGCGGGGTACTGGGAGCTGACGCCCGGCCCGTATCTCGTCACGTACAACGAGGTGGTGAGCCTCCCGCGTGACGTGATGGCGCTGGGCAGGCCGCGCTCCAGCCTGGGCCGCTGCGGGGTCAGCGTGCACACTGCGGTCTGGGACGCGGGCTACTCGGGCCGCTCGCAGTCGCTGCTGGTGGTGTACCATCCGGCAGGCTTCCGGCTGGGGCGGAACGCGCGGGTGATGCAACTCGTGTTCTTCCGCCTGGACAGGCCGGTGGGACAGGGCTACGCGGGCGCGTACCAGGGAGAGAACAAGTAAGGCGCGCGGTAAAACGATACGTAAAAGGAGGACTTATGGACGACATCATGAATCAGGGCGTGGTGGGGGCGCTGGCCTTCGGCAAGGCGAAGGCGAAGACCCAGGAGGAGTGGGCCAGGGACCTGGAGAGGATATGGGACAGGTCCACGGGCATGCTGCTCAAGCAGAAAGGGTTCCGCGGACTGCGCGCGTTCTGGGCCGCCGACGGCAGCCGCGACACGATGGTCATGGGCATCTGGGAGACGATGGATGACCGCATGGCCTACGAGCGGAGCGTCTCCCCGGGTGTGCAGGGCGCCTTTGACGAGATATTGGAGGCCCGCGCGCGTCGGCAGAAGTTCATCCTGGTCAAAAGGACCGTTTACTAGCCTGCGCTGCTTCCAGAAGCAGCCCGAAAATGGTTGGGGGAATCCAGCCCTTCCCGGGAACGACAGGACTCCCCCAACCTGATTCTTTTCCCTCTGATAACATCCCCCCGGCGCTATAGTGAACAGCGTCCCAAGTACAAGGCGGCGGCGTTCTGTACGTCCAACCGTTCAGCCGCCATCCACAACCAGTTACGCCGATCATTACAACGGATTGCTGACGGCGGGAAAAGTGTAGGCCGTATGGGTGCTGACTTCAGTTTGGTCCTCACCGGCGACTCGTTCCCGGACTGGAAAGAGTACGTGCGGGCCGCCGACGAGTGCGGTTTCTGGGGTCTTGGCATCGGCGACTCCCAGTCGCTGTACATGGACGTGTACGTCCGCGCAAGCGTCGCCGCAATGCTGACGAAGAACCTGCGCGTCGGCCCGTGGGTCACGAACCCGCTGACGCGGCATCCCGCCGTCGCCGCCGGAGCAATCGCCAGCGTGGACATCGTGTCGGACGGACGCGCCGTGTTGGGCATCGGCAGCGGCGACAGCGCGGCGCTCAACATCGGTCTGCGTCCGTCGCCCGTCGCGTCCCTGGAGGACTACGTGCGCACGGTGCGGACGCTGCTGCGCGATGGCCTCGCCGAGTGGCAGGGCCGTGAGATTAAGCTCGCCCTCGCGCCGCGTCGGGTGCCCGTGTACGTGGCCGCGTCCGGCCCGAAGACGGTGCGCATGGCGGGGCGCGTCGCGGACGGCGTGATCATCGCGATGGGGGTGACGCCGGACGTCGTGCGCGATGCGCTGGCCGAGCTGCAAGCGGGCGCGGAGGAGGCGGGCCGCCGGGTGGATGACATAGACGTGTGGTGGGCCGTCATGGCGAACCTGGCGGAGGACGATGAGACGGCGCTCAACGAGATGAAAGGCTCGCTGGTGACGCGCGCGCATCACGCCTTTCGCTTCACTACGGAGGGCAAGCACCTGCCGCCGGAGTACGTACCCGCCATGCAGCGCATTCAGGAGGAGTACCGGCCCATGGAGCACACCAAGTTCGGGCCGAGTCACCACGCGCGTCTGGCGGACGACCTGGGTTTGACGCCCTATCTGGCGCGGCGCTTCGGGTTATATGGCTCGCCGGAGGGGTTCGTGCAGCGAGCCCAGGAGGCGCACGCGGCGGGCGCGCGGAAGATCGCCCTCCACGTGCGCGTGGCCGATAAGCGCCGCTTCCTGCGCCTGTGGCGGGACAAGGTGATGCCGCACTTCGCGTAAACGGCGCGGCTCTCCGCCGCACCGAGGGAGCGCGGCGCAAGCGAGACCCCTGTGGTATGCGCGCGCGTGTCATCCCGCCGCAGGGCGGGGCTGCGAGCGACGAGCCTCCTGAGAGGGCGCTACGCCTGGGCCACCGCTGCCGTAGCTACCTTGGGGGAAATGCCCTGCTGCGCCAGTACGGTCTGGAACACTTCGTAATAGTGCCAGCCGATGATCTTTGCGCGGCCAAGGAACACCGTGGGCGTTGCGGTGACGCCTATCTTCGCCGCCGTCATGACCGCCTCCAGCGCCCGGAGCGCGTACGTCCGCTCGTGGAGCGCGCGGCCCAGTTCCTCCGCGTCCAGCCCCACCTTATCGGCGGCTTCCATCAGCGTATTCGCCTGGCCGATGTCCTTGCCCTCCACCCACAGCGCGTCGAAGACCGCCGACTTGAACGGCAGGGCCAGGCCGTGGTCCTCCGCATAGTCCAGCGCCTCGAATGCGTGGAAGCTGAACTGCTGCTTGTCCGGCAGGCGCATGGACGCGGCCTTCTCCGGCTCCATCTCGTGGAGCCACGCCAGTGTGGCCTTGCGGCGCTCCGGGTCGGCGGCGTACGGCCTGCCCTCCGACGGCATATCCGGATGGAGCCAGTGGGGACGCCACAGCGGCTGTACGCCGTAGTCCCGGATGAGATTGTCCACCTGCGCTTGGGCGATGTAGGAGTACGGGCAGGTGAAATCGGCGAAGAACACAACCGGGAATGGCTGCATCCCCTTGTCTCCCGCCCCACTCTCGGTTTCCGTGGCGCTCTGCGTTTCCTGGATCACGTTTGTCATGTTCTCTCCCTCCGACGACTAGATCGCTTTCGCCATCGCCTCGGCCCCGAGCATCGAGAGCGCGTCGCCCGTGAGCCCGCCCTCCCGCGCATCCTTGTCAAACGAGAAAAACATTACGGTCGCGCCCTCCGGGCCCGCCGTCAGCGGCGAAGGTTGCTCGTCGCCCTCCACGTAGCGGAGCCCGGGCGGCCCAAGGGAGCGGCCCTCAATCACCACGGTACCTTTCAGCACCACCTCGTAGCGTCCGTAGAGCGGCGCCCCCACGGGAATCGTCATGTTGGGTGGGCACTCCAGCATCAGCGCCTCGGGCCCCGCCATGGACGGTATGAGGAACTTGCAGCGGGCGCCTTCATGCCCGGGAATTGGGAACCACTCGGTGTCCTTCTCCATGCCGGGTATTTGGCGCCCGGTCAGGTTGATCAACTTCCGAGCGTCCCGGTTGCCCATGGTCACAAGGCCGGCGCGCTTGGGGTGCAGCACGAGGACGTGATGGTCGCCGCCCACGGAGAAGGGACCGTACGGCACGTTATGGTCCGTGTAGAGCACTCCCACGGGGCGCATCTTCATCGTCTCTTTGGGGAGGTCCATCATCCCGCCCAGCAGGACCTGAAACTGGGACGTAAGGTGCATGTGCGCGTAGACCTTGATACTGGGGTCGAACTTGAACCGGAACGCCTCCGGCCCGCCGTCCTCTCCACTCAACAGGACCTGGCCACGGAACGTGACCCCCTCCGTGTCGCCGTTCTTCCACGGCATTTCGGCGGGATCAACCACGTACTGCTTCAACACGCCAGGCCTCCTGTGACCGCTCCGGTCTGATGGCCGCGCCGCTCATTTAGATGCAAGTGATACTCCCCCAGTAGCATCTTAATCAGGGGGCGGGCACGATGTCAACACGCGTATGTGCGCCCGTTGCACAAGCCGACGGGCCAGCCCCGTCGGACGGAGCGTACCCGGCGTTGGACAAGACCCGCTGGTGGTGGAGAGCGACCTCACCCCCTGACCCCCTCTCCAGTCAGGAGAGGGGGAATGTAGATAGATAGATTCTGGGAGGACGCCCTTCGGCTGCGCTCAGGGCAGGCTCTCCCAGGCCCTCCGGCGGGCCGCCCTGCGGCCCTGCACCTTCCCTCGGCGGTGACTCCGTCCGCGTGCAGGACTAGTGCGATGCCCAGCGCTACTGCTCAACAAGGGCAGCTTCAGCCCCTGCGTTCCGTGGTTGGCACAGGACATGCCCGCTCATGGTGAGCCAGTCGAATCCATGAGCGGGCATCTGTCATTCCGAGCGGAGCGAGGAATCTCTCTAAGGAACGTCCTGCGGGAAGACCATTCGCTGCGCGTTACCGTAGAAGGAATGCGCTCAGCGTGACGTCTGGCCCCTTGTCATTCCGAGCCCTTCGGCTATGCTCAGGATATACTTTGCGAGGAATCTGCCTCAGCGTGCAGTCGGGCGCTACGTCGGTGGGCTGACGGGCGCGGGCGTGGGCGCGACGCGGCGCTGCTTCCACTTGTACACGCGATCCACCATGCGACAGTAGGCGCAGACCTCCGCCGTCGTCGCTTCGCCGCAGGTGGCGCATTCCCGCAACTCCACCTTCTGGCCCGTGGACGCCAAAGCCGGACGCAGGTTCTTCAGATAGCCCTGGAAAAACCGCAGCTTGGTCCCGTGGGACTCCGCCTCAATCCGGTTCAGCACGTCCTTGTACAGCAGCGAGAGCGCGCCCGTGGAGTTGGGGCACTCGTCCACCACATAGTCTATGCGCCGGAGGACGGCGTAGCTGGCCGTCTCCTTCTCCGAGAAGGTGTACAAAGGCTTGACCTTGCGTCCCAGCTTAGGGTGCGTTGACTCCAGCGCGGGGGCCTGCCGTCCGAGGCTGTCCATCTGCCAGTGGAGAATGCCGCCCATGAGCGTCGCCGCCTCGTCGTCCAGGTTGTGGCCCGTCGCCAGGACGGGAAAGCCTTGCTGGCGGGCGGTGCGGTTCATCAGGTAGCGCTTGGTCAGGCCGCAGCCGGAGCACGGCACCCGCCGGAGCGCCGTGGACACCTCGGGGATCGTCGCGCCGACCGCTTCCTCGACTTCCACCACGATAAGCTCGACGTTGTGCGCGCGGGCGTAGGACTCCGTCTTTTCGCGGGAGAGGTCCGAGTATTCGCCGATGCCCAGATGGAGGTGGAAGCCAGTCGTCTTGTAGCCCAGGCGGATGAGCGTTTCCCACAGGGCGAGGCTGTCCTTCCCTCCGGATACGGCCACAAGGACGCGCTCGTCCGTGGTGAACATTTTCAGGCTGCGGATGTTGTGCCCGACCTCGTACTCGAAGTGCTCGAGGTAATGCGGAGCGCAGTACGCGGCGTTGCGGCTAGGCAGGTCCACCGAGGCTGTCTCGTGGCACTTCACGCAACGCATGGCTAGCCTCCCGAAATGGCGGGCCGGACTTCTATGGTGTCCGTGTCCTCCACCACTGCGTCCCGCGTCAGCAGGTCGTCGCCGCGAATGACCAGGTGCGACTCCAGGTTAAAGCCAAGCTCCCTGGCCAGCTCGCTGACGCGGCGTCTGCCCTGGAGCTCCACCTGGTGAGGCTTGGGGATGCGGAAGATGACTTTCATGATGCTCTTTTCAAGAGTCAAAGTGCGCGTTTTGGGGTGTCCCCACCCCATCCATAAGAATGGGGCGGGGGGACACCCCCCACTCCCCTCTGTCAGGAGGGCAGCGCCCTCCTGAACTTCCGCTATAAGACTGGGCCACCGCCATGACATGAGTCCATTGCAACTGTCCGTCTGACGTGCGGCGTTAGGTCTTGGCCTGGCGCTGCGCCATCTCCCGCGCCACGCGCTCACGGTAGCGCCGCGCCTCGCTCTCCGGCATGTCGGCGGGGGGCGTCTCCGCGTCGCTCGCGGGGGCCCGAGGCCGGACGGCGCGGCGCACGGCGATGAAGACGATGGCCGCTCCCGCCGCCAGGACGGCGAAGGGCGCGAGCCACACGGCCAGGTTGAACCCCTGACGAGGCGGCGCGGCCAGCACAGCCTCGCCGTAGCGCTCGACGAAGAATGCGAGGACCTGTTCCCTGGTCTCGCCGTCGGCGAGCTTCTTGCGGATGATCGCCTTCATCTGCCGGGATATCTCGTTGTCCGCCTGCGCGATAGTCTGGCCCGGGCAGATGGGGCACATGAGTTGGAGTTCCAGATCGCGCGCCGCGGCCTCCGGCCCATCGGCGAGGGCCGGGCGCCACGGCAGCAGCGCGACAGAAGCCGCCGCCAGGAGGCACAAGAAGGCCAGTCGTGTCCACGCTGTCATGGCTTCCTCGAGGGGCGACCCTCATCGTCGCCTGGGAGGACTGACTACTTGGGCAGCTTTGCCAGCTCGGCTGTAATCTGGTCGTACGCCGGCTCAATGCCCGGCTTTTCGGCGACCCACTTCCAGTGAACGACGCCGTTCTTGTCCAGAATAAAGACGGCGCGGTTGGCGACGTTGTAGCCCTCGATGCCGCCGAGGCCCTTCCAGAGGACGTCGTACTTGGCGATGACCTCGCGGTTGAAATCGGTGAGCAGCGGGAACTGCAGCTTGTACTGGTTGGCGAATGCCTTGAGCGCGGCGTACGAGTCCACGCTGATGCCGACGACCTGCGCGTTCAGACCGTTCAGCTTGTCCATGCTGTCGCGGAAGGCGCACATCTCTTTGTCGCAAACGCCGGAAAATGCGCCGGGGAAGAACGCCAGAACAACGTTCTTGCCCTTGAACTGGCTCAGCGAACGCTTCTGCTTGTCGGCGTCGTGGAGTGTGAAGTCCGGCGCCGGCTGACCGATAGTGACTGCCATTAAACAACCTCCCAATTAAGAGCGGGCGCGTAGTCGCGCCCGAGTTCGTTCCAAACATACATGTTAGCACGGAGGCGTAAATACAGGCAACACGTCGGTAGTGTCCTAATTTGAATCCGTGAGAATTGTCTCCAGATAGTCTAGTTCCTCGGCGATGGTCTCCTCAGCCACTTCTTTTGGAGACTGCCCTGGTTGTCTCCGTTTGCCCCTGTAGTTGTCCCAAAGCCGGTTTGCCGAGGGGCTTATTAGTTTCTGTCGTTGCAATTTGGACAGGGAGTTCCCGCGTTCCTTCAGCACATAGCTGACGAGATGGCCCGCGACGATGGCGGCACGCCTCTTATAACGGTCACTGACGTGTATGCCAGACAAAAGGGTCACTAGGTCGTCATGACTAGGCATTACGAGCACGCTCCTCTGCCGCTATCGCTGCCCTCACTGCCTTCTCCGGCGAGTCCACAGGCCCTTGGTGGAGCACGGCCACAAATCGGCGTTTCCGGCCCGTTGTGGCGTGTGACCATGCATAGCAGCGCGTCGCCGTCGGATGGCCCTTTAGGTCGAATACCTGAACGACGCCATCCCATACCATCCGCCCCTGGAACGTCTCTATGACTGGAACGGACTCGACCCACACGGACTCGCACCCATGCAGATTCCGGATGGTTTTCTTTAGGGCTTCCTTAGAGGTTTCAGACATAGGTGACCTAAGCTCTCGTTTTGCTATTGCGTAGAGGTATGGGGACTCCCCAAGCGATGTCAGCGAAGGACATTTGCAATGGCGTCTTTTTGAAGACGTGGGAGAACTTCGCCTTGAAGTCGTCCATATCGTGGCACAATTTCATAATCGTAATGACACGTTCGATTTGGATGGTCACCTGATCACGTCCGTATTTTTTTAGCCACATATGGTGGTTTTGGAGAAAATGGGGGTTTGGGTTTTTTTTGCGAAGTTCGCGGCCCACATCTGCGTCAATAGCGTCATAGACGAACATCATCACATATTTACCCCATCGAAGCGGGCGGGAATGTGGTGAGTAGTGTACTGACTCCAATCGAGCTAGCTCAAACCAAAACTCCTCAGGAAACATCCTAGCCCACTCCTGCATTTCCTCAGCGATGAACGCTTGTAGCTTGATTTGAAGGTCTTGCTTCTTCTTAACCTTGTCATACCCTGTCGCTTCATCTACAAGAGCCGTGATGCCAACACGGGCGAATCCACGCATGAGTATGACGCATTGTTCAGCGATGTGTACCTGTTGGGGTTGCAACGTCCCCGCCTGCCGCGCAGCTAAGACAGCTTCGCATATGTCACCGAGCACGTCAGCTTCATAGCTATACGCCGACTGTCTCCGAAGCGTTTTGAAGACGACTGGATTCCCGGTCACCTTATAAAGTGCATCCGACACGAATGGCTTCAGTGTCTTTTGCCCTACGAAGAAGGCAAGCCGGTCACCACCTCCCCTACTACTACCACCTCGCGCCATTCCCAGGGCTTGCACCATAGCGCGTTGGTGAAGAACGCGCCGGCCATCATTCAACACATGGCACGGAATCTCGGCTCCGCCAATCTTCACCACGCCTGAAAACAATGCATATGGCATTGTTGGTTCGCCTAATGTGCCCATCGGGGCAAGGGACTTGGGCTGGTCACCTAGCGACTCGGAGGTTGCGTCGGTCGTAATTACCTTGCCTGCCTTCTTCCATCTTGTCAGAACAGCTTTGCGCGCAATCTCGCTTCGCTGTTCTGGTGTTGTGCTGGATACTCTTGCCCTACCTCCCTTTGACGCACCTAGTTTACTTAGTGCCCTAGCGTTTTCATTAATAGGTTCAGTCATGTCTTGTCCTCCTCTGGTCACCACCAACACAATACTCCTTTTAACCTAGAGAGTCAATACGTGCCCGACTAAGTATTGACAATACGTGCTGGGGCAAGTATAATATTGGCAATGAAAAGCCCCAAGGTGTAGCGAGCACCTTGGGGCGGATATGGGGCGGCGGGACGGTTCCCAGGCTGGACTCTACACCCTGGCCCACGGGGTTCGACTCCCCACCGCTCCACACTCCATTATACAAGAGAGGTAGCAGAATGAATAGACTCAGTTCCGACCTCCAGGCAACCGTACTCGGAGCGCTTGTTGAAGGGGCATCAATCCGCTCAGTGGAACGCATGACAGGGGTTCACAGAGACACAATCATGCGGCTCGCCGCGCGCGTGGGCAACTCCTGCCATCAAATGATGGACGAGTCAATGCGCGGGCTTCAATGCCGTCGCCTTGAACTGGACGAGATATGGTGCTTCGTCGGGAAGAAGCAGCGGCATGTGACGGCGGATGACGACCGCACGCAGGTCGGCGACTTCTGGACATGGGTCGCAATTGACGCAGATACAAAGCTGGTTCCGAGCTACCGCGTGGGCAAGCGGGATGCGGCAACGGCCCAAGCATTCGTCGCCGACCTGGAATCCCGTCTCGCCAACCGCGTCCAACTCAACTCCGATGGGTTGCGCTTCTACGTGGAGGCTGTTGAAAGGGCCTTTGGTGCGGACGTGGACTATGCCCAGATTGTAAAGTCATACGAGGCGGAGCCTATTGGACCTGGTAGGTACAGCCCGCCCAAGGTCGTCTCAGTGGAGAAAGAATTGATGGTCGGTAGCCCTGATATGGACGTGGCTTCTACGTCCTACGTTGAACGCCAAAATCTCACGATGCGGATGTCCATGCGTCGCTTCACCCGACTCACCAATGGATTTTCCAAGAAGTCTGATAACCTACGCTCGGCGGTTGGGCTGCATTTCGCCTATTACAACTTCGTGCGCCGACACGCGACGCTCAAGACTACTCCCGCGATTGCGGCGGGTGTGGCTGACCGCCAGTGGACGGTGCGGGATTTGGTGGAGCGGGCAAATTAGGACACTACCAACACGTCATGCCCGGCTCGGCAGCTATAATGGCCCCGTGCCCTTTCTCGTTATCGGCGTCGCCCAGTCGGCGAAGCGCAGCCGCAAGGCCGGCCAGAGCGTCGCGTGGAAGTACCACGACGCGACGCAGGCGTGTGTGCGCGCCGCTGGCCTGCCGGGGGAGACGCGGGTCCTTCCGCTTCCGGAAGGACTCCCTCCGGACGCGGGCGCGGCAAGCGGCTCCGCCTTCGAGCGGGCTGTGCGGGACGCGCTGCGCGGCCTCTCCGGCCTGCTCCTCACCGGCGGCGCGGACGTGGACCCGCGCTTCTACGGCGAGTCGCCCGACCCCGAGGCGGGCCTGCACGTGGACACGGAGGGCAGGGACGCCTTTGAGATCGCGCTTGTGCGGGCCGCGCTGGACAGGGGCCTGCCGGTGCTGGCCGTCTGCCGGGGGATGCAGGTGTTGAACGTGGCCCTGGGCGGGAACCTGGTCCAGCACATCGGGGGGCACCAGAATACGCGGCATGTCCTGACCTTGCGGCCCGCCAGCTTCCTGGCCGAGCTTCTGGCATCGGGGACGCCCATCGAGACGAACAGCTACCACCATCAGGCGCTCAAGGCCGTTGCGCCCGGCCTTATCGTGACGGCGCGCGCCCCGGACGGCACGGTGGAGGCGGTGGACGGGGTCGGGCTGCCCGGCTGGGTCCACGGGGTGCAGTTCCACCCGGAGAAGATGGGCGACCATCCGGACGGGCATCCGGCGCGGGAGCTGTACCGCCGCATCTTCGCCGCGTTCGTGGAGGCCGCGGCAGGAAAGTCGTGACTTGGTAGTGTATCAGTTTGGAGTCAAGAGCCGTTGACCATGCTTGAGCGGCATGGTATCGTGAAGGCATGGAAAAGAAGAAGCAGCGCAAGCCAAAGAAGGAACACGAATTCGCCGCCAACGCTTTTCGCGTGGTTCAAGAGGCGACAAGGCAGTCTACCCAACAAACCGAAGCGGGCAGACTCGGCGGGCTAAAGGGCGGGAAGGCGCGGGCCGCGAAGCTAACGCCAGAGCGACGGCGGGAGATAGCGCGCAAGGCAGCGCAATCTAGATGGAGTCGGGTTTGACAAGACCCTTCTCTATAACATAACTGCCATGCGGCGTTGACAGGTAGCCAATCTCCGCTATACGTCCAATTAGTTCGTGCAAGTTGTCGGTTTCGCCTCCTCGCTCCATGTACTCGGCAAGACCTTCTGTAACTTCCGTCAGACGTTCGAGAAGTACGCCAAATGACGCCTTGTTCAGAGCCGCAGGTGTAGGTTGTGCCCTCTGTGTAAGAGTGGAGTGAGTTGCCTGCAATACCCAATGCAATAGAACAAGGTCCCTGTTCCAATACCAGTTCAGGTTCCGGCTGAGTTCAGTGAACAAGGCACTGAAGAAGAAGACCTTGCGGAGCGGGTCAGACTCCTCGCGCATCTTAGTGGCGGCGAATCGGTACTCCTTAGCTAGGCGTTTCTGGACATCAGGCGGGAATCGCAACTTTTTGTTCCTCCTGTTTTTCAATATTCGTCAAGTTGCTGGCGTGTTTGGAGTAGTAGTCGCTAATCAAGGACAAAGGGGACACGTGTTCCATGTGGCGTTGCTCTTGTTCTTCGGCATAACTCGGCGGCACGAGCTTTTCGGGATTGACGCTAACAACCCAATCCAAGAACTCGTTGAATGGAGCTAACTGAATAATCAAGCCTAGGTCAAATGCCCGCGCCACACGCTTCAGTGAATTCAAGCTAACCCCTGAGTAATCGGGGTTCTCCAATCGTGAGACTTGGACCTGTCTCATGCCATCGGCAGCCTCGCCTAATTGTTCCTGCGTCCATTTCCGTTGCTCACGAATGGCTCTGATCTGAGTCGCTACCATCTCCTGAACATAGTCGGCAACGAATTGGCTACGGAAGTTGGGGTCTCGCAGAAGATTCTCTAGCTGTTGTTTTCTAGTAAGCATGTCGGCCTCACCTGGCTTGTTCGGTTCAGTATACGTGTTCGGCGTTCAATGGCTGTATCTAGGATTCCTTGGGGTCTATACTGGTCATTTTGTTCCTGCCCTCCTGCCAATAACCAGATTTCGCCACGTCCTTTATTTCCGTAGCACGCGAATACTCTGTACTGTGTGTTGTTGATCTTGAACCTAATCGCAATCAAGTCGTTGTGTTTGCCATGAAGCACTTCATATCTGGGCGGGTTAGGCCGTCCCTCAGCATTCGGCAGTTGAAATATCGCCACAAGCCTTGATCTAATTTTGCCCACCGTTGGTTCTCTGAATTCGTTGAGCCATTGACTAATTAAGTTGTCGCCACTGGAGTCCACATAATCCCAAAACGTCCAAGTGACAGTAGACATCGTATCACAAATTTGCTATACTGACAAGTCGGGAGTCCATAACAAAATTGTTATTAGCCTCCTTGGCAGCGATTGACCGGCCACGCCTGACCTAGCTGACATGAGTCGACTAAGCCTACAACGCGAAGCAAAGGGCGTCAAGACATGGTATGTGTCTTTGGGTCTCGCAAATGCATAGGATTCATTGGAAAGACAGCCCAAAACCCGTGAAGTCCGCCATTTGACCAAAAGACACGCCGTCCCCTACAATTAGCGATTGTGTCTTCAGTTAATGCCGCGCGAAAACCCCTCCCTCAGACCGGTCCCGCGTCCGCTCCTCCGGAGCAGACACCGGCCCGGCTGCCCCGCTCACGTCTGATCATCAGCCTGGCGGGCATCATGCTGAGCCTGCTTCTGGCCGCCATGGACCAGACCATCGTCAGCACCGCGCTGCCCCGGATTGTCGCCGACTTGCAGGGCCTGGAGCACTATGCCTGGGTGGTGACCGCCTACCTGGTGGCCTCGACGGCGGTGACGCCGGTGGTGGGCAAGGTATCAGACATGTACGGACGCAAGCCCCTGTTCATCATCGGCATCATATCCTTCCTGGCCGCTTCCGCCCTCTGCGGCCTGTCCCAGTCCATGACCCAGCTCATCATCTTCCGAGGACTGCAGGGCATAGGCGCGGGCATTCTCATGGCCAGCGTGTTCTCGTCCATCGCCGACATCTTCCCGCCCCGCGAGCGCGGCAAGTGGCAGGGCTTGGTGGCGGCGGTCTTCGGGCTGGCGGGCGTCGTGGGGCCGGCGGCGGGCGGCTACATCACCGACAACCTGACGTGGCGGTGGATATTCTATGTCAACATCCCACTGGGCCTGCTGGCGCTGGCGGTCGTGGTTATGGGGCTGCCCTATGTCCGCGGACACGGACGCAAGACCATTGACTATCCGGGGGTCGCGTTCCTCATCCTGACCGTTGTCCCGTTCCTGCTGGCGCTGTCGTTGGGCGGGCGTGATCTGCCCTGGTCCTCCGCGCAGGTCCTGGGGCTGCTGGGCCTGTCGGTGGTGAGCTTCGTTGCGCTGCTCCGTGTGGAGTCCCGGGCGGCGGAGCCTATCGTGCCGCTGGGGCTTTTCCGCAACTCCATCTTCGTCGTCTCGATAGGCGCCACGTTGCTGACGGCGATGGGGATGTTCGGCTCGCTGATCTTCGTGCCACTCTACGTTCAGGCCATCCTGGGCGGAACGCCGACGCAGGCCGGGTTTATCCTGATGCCGATGACCCTCAGCATGGTGGTGGGCAGCGTGATCAGCGGACAGCTCATATCCCGCTGGGGACGCTACCGGCTCGTAGCTCTCAGCGGGATAGCCATCATGTCCCTGGGTATGTTTCTGCTGACGCGGCTGACGCCGGGAGTGGACTTCATGACCGTCACCCGGGACGGCGTGCTGGTGGGCTTCGGCCTGGGCATCACGATGCCCCTCTATGTCATCGCTGTGCAGAACGCCTTCCCGCACCAAGTCCTGGGCCAGGTGACGGCGTCGTTGCAGTTCTTCCGAAGCATCGGCGCCACCGTCGGCGTCGCCGTCATGGGCGCGCTGATGGTCACTCGCTTCCAGGGCGAGCTGCAGTCTCGGCTGGCGGGCGTCGCGACGGCGCGGATTTCTCCTGAGCAGTTGGCCCGGCTGGCGCAGCCGGAGGCCCTGCTGACCACCGACGCGCTCGGCCAGCTCACGCAGCAGATCGGGGCCGGGGCGCCCGGCGCGTCGGAGCTGGCGGGCCAGCTCCTGGCGGTGGTGCGCAATGCTCTGGCGTCCTCTCTGCAAGACGTTTTCCTGGCTGGCTTTATTGTGACTCTCCTGTCCTTTGCCATCACCCTTTTCCTCAAGGAGATTCCCCTGCGCAAGACCCATCATGAGGCGGTGCAGACCGCCGGTGACGCCCGACCCGGCGGGAATGGCGGTCGGTCGTAGCGCGTTTTCGTCGGTAACGCAAGGCTCCGTCGGTTTGACAAAGCCCTTTTCCGAGTGCTAGAGTTCAGGGCTGGCGTGTGGCCCGCGTCGGCTCGTTATACGCGCCCGCGCCAGGCGTACCCCATTCCTATCCGCGCAGAGGGAATCGCATGCACATCATTGTCTGCGTCAAGCAAGTCCCCGACCCGGAAGCCCCCTTCGCGAACTTCAAGATTGACTCCGCGACCAACAAGGTCATTCCGCCCCAGGGCGTCTCGCCCGTCATTAATGGGTTTGACGAGCAGGCTGTGGAGGCGGCGCTTCGCATCAAGGACAGCCAGGCAGGTGTCAAAATCACCGTTATCAGCGTGGGCAACGATCTGGTCATGGACGTCATCAAGAAGCCCCTGTCTATGGGCGCCGACGAGCTTGTCCTGGTCCAGGACCCCGCCATTGAGAACGGTGACAGCCATACGACAGGCGCGGTCCTGGCGGCGGCCATCAAGAAGGTGGGCGCGTTCGACCTGGTGCTCTGTGGCCGGCAGGCCTCCGACTGGGACCAGGGGCAGGTCCCACTTGTGCTGGCGGAGCTTCTGTCCATCCCTGTGGTCACCATTGCGAAGAAGGTGGAGATGGCCGGAGCCGCGGTGAAGGTGGAGCGCGTCGTGGTGGACGGCTTTGAGACGGTGCAGGCGCCGCTCCCGGCGTTGGTCACAATCAGCAACGAGCTCGGCGAGGCGCGCTATCCCACGCTGAGGGGCATCATGGCCGCGGGGCGCAAAAAGCCCACGGTCTGGTCCGCCAAGGACCTGGGGCTTGAGTCCGGCCAGGTCAGCCAGAACGCCAACCGGGGTAGGATGCTCAAGGTGTTTGTCCCGGAGAAGCGCAGCAAGTGCGAGGTCATCTCCGCGGACAGTCCCGCCGAGGCCGGCGTCAAGCTGGCCGCCCGCCTGCGCGAAGACAAGGTTATCTAGACACAGCGCGGCGCGTACCCTCAGTCGCCGCCTCCGGAGGACGCATGAGCGAGGTCAAAGGGGTGCTGGTCATCGGCGAGGTGTCCGATGGCAAGTTGCTCGGCGTAACGCGTGAGCTGCTGGGCATTGGCCGCAAGCTGGCGGATACTCTCGGAGAGCACCTCTCCGCCGCCATCCTTGGCGCGCAGTTGGGGGATCTGGGCAAAGAGCTTGTCGCCTATGGGGCCGACAAGGCCTACCTGGTGCAGGACCCTCTGCTCGCGCAGGAGAACGCGGATGCCTATGTGGCGGCCGCCGAGAAGGTGGTGCGCCAGGTCCAGCCGAACGTCCTGCTGCTGGGTCAGACTGTCCTGGGCCGGGATATCAGCCCGCGTCTGGCCACCCGCCTGGGAACAGCCCTGGCGCCGGACTGCGTGGAGTTGGCTATTGACCCCGCGACGAAGCTGCTGCATATGACCAGGCCGGTGTACGGCGGAAACGCGCGGGCCATTTACGTCTGCGAGAAGGCGCGGCCCCAGATGGCCACCGTGCGGCCCAAGGCATTCTCCGTCCTGGAGCGCAACGACGCCCGCGCGGGCGAGGTGGTGCAACTGGCCGCGGGCCTGGACCCCGCGCAGGTGAGAGTGAAGGTGCTCGACCGGCAGAAGAAGGCGTCCGAGGGCTTGCGCCTGGAGGACGCCCGCGTCGTCGTCACCGGCGGACGTGGCATGGGTGGGCCCGAGAACTTCAAGTACCTGGATGAACTGGCCAAGACGCTCAAGGGCGCGGTGGGCGCCAGCCGCGCCGTCTGCGATGCGGGATGGGTCTCTCCGAGCCTGCAGATCGGCCTGACGGGCAAGGTGGTGACGCCGGACCTGTATATCACCGTGGGCATCTCCGGCGCCAGCCAGCACATGGCGGGTTGCTCCGGCTCCAAGGTCATCGTCGCCATCAACAAGGACCCGGACGCGAACATCTTCAAGGAAGCCCGCTACGGTGTCGTAGGCGACTGGAAGCAGGTCCTTCCCGCCCTCACGGAGAAAGTCAAGGAACTGGTGCAGGGCTAAGCCCCCAGCCCATCGGTGAGCGCGCAGCCAGAGGCATAAACAGGAGACGCATGGACGGGGACTTTCGCCTGGACCTGAGCGAGGTTACAAAGAACATTGACACGGCCCAGATCATCTGCCTTTACTTCCCGCTGTTGCGCAAGACCCTGCTGGTTGACACGCGCTTTGATGTAGAGGACGGGCCGCTGGTCAAGGTCGTGCCCATGGTGGACTCGGTGGAGGAGCGGTTCCGCACCCTGCGGCGGCTTCGCCCCCGCTTCCCCAAGCCGGACAGCCTCACGGTCATCCCCTGGCCCAAGTACGTGGACAGCCTTGCGCGTCTGGGTGTTTGGGACAGGCTGCTTGAGCGCGTCATCGCCACCGGCGACAAGTCCGCCGTCCGCCGTTGCCGGGAGGCGCTGGACGAACTGCGGCGATTGGAGCGAGAGGAGTTCTCCCACGTCATCAAGGGGGAGAGCTATCACACCGTCTGGCAGCAGAAGCGCTAGCGCGCCAGCGCGGGCGCTCCCCTGAGACGGGCGAAAAAGGCTCGTTCCGTGCCTCCGGCAAGCAGCTAAGCCCGCGCACTCGCCTGTCAGCGACTAGACCTTCACCGCCTGCGCCGCCTTCGCTAGTTCGATGATCTTCTGCGCTATGGGGGCGGGCACTTCCTGGTAGCGCTCGAACTTCGTGGTGAAGACGCCCCGCCCCTGGGTGAGCGAGCGCAGCGTCACAGCATACCGCTGGATTTCCGCCATCGGGACCAGCGCCTCGATGGTGGTGACGCCGTCGCCGGGCACCATGCCCAGCACATGGGCGCGGCGGCTGTTCAGGTCGCCGATGATGTCGCCCATGAAGGCGTCCGGCACGGTCACGCGCACCAGCACGATGGGCTCCAGGAGCTTGGGGTGGCCCTCTGTCAGGCCCTTTCTGACGCACTGGTGGGCGGCTATTTTGAAGGCCATCTCAGAAGAGTCCACCGCGTGGTAGCTGCCGTCGTAGAGCGTGATGCGCAAGTCCACGACCGGGTACCCGGCGAGGATCCCCGCGTGCAACGCCTCGTGCACGCCTTTCTCGACCGCGGGGTAGAAGTTTTTGGGCACCGCGCCACCCACTACCTTCTCAATGAACTCGAAGCCGCCGGTCGGCAGAGGATCGAAGGCCAGGAGCACGTGGCCGTACTGTCCGTGGCCGCCCGTTTGCTTCTTGTGCTTGTACTCCGCCTTCGTCGCCCTGCCTATCGTCTCCCGGTACGGCACCTTGGGCACGCTCAGCACGACCTCCGCGCCGAACTTGCGCTTCATCCGCTCCACCGACACGTCCACGTGCACGTCGCCCATGCCGGAGAGAATGACCTCGCCGGTGGCCTGGTCTTTGACCACGTGCAGGCTGGGGTCTTCCTCCAGCAGCCGCGCGAGGGCCGAGCTGATCTTGTCCAGGTCGGCTTTGGTCTTGGGTTCCACGGCCACGCTGTACAGGGGGTCCGGGAAGTGAATGGGGTCCAGCCGCAGGGGCTTGTCCTTCTGGCCCAGGGTGTCGCCCGTGTGGGTGGCGGCCAGCTTGGCCACCGCGCCGATATCCCCCGCGGTCAGCGAGGGCACGTGTTCCTGAGACTTGCCCCGCGGCACAAAGATGGTGCCGACCCGCTCCTGCGTGTCCCGCGAGATGTTCCAGACGTGCGAGTCCGCCTTCATGGCGCCGCTGAAGATGCGGTAGTAGGTCACCTTGCCCACGTAGGGGTCCGCCGTCGTCTTGAAGACCAGGGCGCACAGCGGGCCGTTGGGATCCGGGGGGACCTTCACGCGCTGGTTGCCATGTGCGTTAACGGCTTCCACGGGCGGGCGCTCCGCGGGCGCGGGCATGTACGCGGCGATGGCGTTCAGCAGCTCCCGCGCCCCCTTGTTCTGGGTGCCGGCGGTTGCCAGGACAGGCACGACGCTGCCCGCCAGCACTCCCGCGCGCAGGCCGCGGATTAGCTCCTCACGGCTCAGATCCTTGCCGTCCAGGTACTTGGCCATCAGGCCGTCGTCTGCTTCGGCGACAGCCTCCACCAGCGCCTCGCGCAGCTTCTGCGCCTGCTTCTTGTCCACGCCGACGGCCTCGGCGCCGGAGTCCAGTATGTCCACGACGCCCTTGAAGTCCGCCTGGGCGCCTGACGGGAGCTGAATGGGGATGCACTTCTTACCCAGCCGAGACTGCACCGACTGCAACGCCCGGAAGAAGTCGGCGTTCTCCCTGTCCATTTTGTTCACAACGACGAAGCGGGGCAGGCCGAGCTCTTCGGCGTAATTCCAGACCATCTCCGTGCCCACTTCCACGCCCACGGCCGCGTCCACCAGGATGACGGCGGCGTCCACGGCGCGGATGCACGCCTTGACCTCGCCGACGAAGTCCAGGTATCCCGGCGTGTCCAGCACGTTGATCTTGAGGCCCGTCCATTCGCAGGGGAGGAGGGCACACTGAATGCTGCTTCGGCGCTTGGCCTCTTCAGGCTCATAGTCGGACGTGGTGGTCCCGTCCTCTACGCGGCCTTGCCGGGTGACGGCGCCGGCGGTGAAGAGCATGGCCTCCGCCAGCGACGTCTTTCCCGCGCCACCATGGGAGAGAAGAATCACGTTGCGGATTTTATCCGTGGCGTAGGCCTGCATAGCTACCCCCTTCGACGCTCCTCGACAACGTGGGCTGCGGAGGGATCAGGATACTCGCAGGGTCCCGTGCACAGGGTGGATCGAAACCCTGCGCGTGCAGAGTAACAAGGGCCGCTGTGCGTGTCAAGGCGAGGGATTACGTTGGTCAGCCGCAATTCGTGGGGCATAGCGCCGAACATGGAGCCTGCCGCTGCTTTATACTAAGGGGGATACGTATGCAATCGTTCGTTCTGCTGCTGCCCCTCCTGCTGCTGGCGCTGGCCGGGCGGCCCGCGCAACAGGACACGCTGGGCGCGCTGGCCGCTCCGTACGACTACAACCTGGTCAGGTATGAAGTGAGCGCGCTGACCGAAAAGCTGTCTTTTCGTCTGCTCGCGTCGCTGCGGGGAGACATCCCGGACGAGCGGCGGGGTCGGGAGAGCGCGGTGCGGTTTTTCCAGTTGCGGGGCGACGCGAACCGCGCCCACCGCGAACTGGATGCGGCTGTCGCTTTGAGACGGGCGCCAGAAGACATCGCGCCCATCGAGGCTCGGCTGGCCGCTCTGGAGCGGCAGATTGAGGCCGTGCGGCCCCAGGTGGAGTACGTGCTGGAGCGAGACCTGCGGCAGACTCTTGTGGAGCAGGGGCTGGGCGGCTCTTTTCTGGGGACGCGGGCCTTGTTTCCCCCGGTGCAGGTACACTTCGCCAGCCTGCCGAACGTCCTGATCGTGTCCCCGCGTGACCGCATCCAGTTGAAGCGCACCTTCCTGCTGGACGACAGCCTCTCCCTGGCGCAGATGGAGCAGATGGAGGCGCAGGTGGCCCGCGAAAACCTCTCCGGTCTTGTGGAGCGCGTCGGCGGGCTCGCCACCTACCCGGCCATCATACCGGACAGCGCACGCCTGGACTCCACGCTGACCACCTCCGCCCACGAGTGGATGCATCACTTCCTGGCTTTTCATCCGTTGGGGCGCGCGTACTGGTCCAACGAGACGATGACCACCCTCAACGAGACGGTGGCCGATACCGTGGGTGGGGAGATAGGGCGGGAGGTGCTGCGAGCGTATGCACCGCGACCCGCTCAGCCACCCGCGCCGACGCAGCAGGATGGCGCTTCCGCGGCACCCCGCGAGCGCGACGTCTTCTCTTTCTCCCGCGAGATGCGAGCCACTCGTCTGCAGGCGGACACCCTGCTGGCGCAGGGCAAGGTGGACGACGCGGAGCGCTATATGGAGCAGCGAAGGCAGTTTCTGGCGGAGCACGGTTACTACATACGGAAGCTGAACCAGGCCTATTTCGCCTTCCACGGCACGTACGCGGACTCCGCGGCGTCGGCCAGTCCCATCGGGGGGCCGCCCATCGGGGCGCAGCTCGCCGCCGTGCGCGCCCGCAGCGCCAGCCTGGCGGATTTCCTTCGGACCATGGCGTCCGTCGGCAGCGTGGACGACTACAACCGGCTGCTCATACGGATGAGAGTGCAGTAGGCGGGCGGTGGGCCGGCGCGACGAGCGCCGCGCTTCTGCACCTTGATCCTGGCCCGCGTCTTCGTTTTCTCCTCAGGACACCTTCTCCGTCGTTTCAATGGCGGCGTCCCGCAACGTCCGCCCTTGTCACTTGCGGCGTCGTGGGGTATGCTACGCTTCGACAGCCCTGCGATGGCAGGGCATACCTGTCTGTATGGCCTGTGTGGAGCAGAGGCAGCCTGTTGTGAGCAAATCCTTGGTCGAAGAGCTAGAGGCCATCGTGCCCCAGGGTGACACAATGGTCACCATCGGCGTTTTCGACGGCGTTCATCTGGGGCACCAGCGCCTCCTGCAGCGTCTCCTCCAGCGCGCCCGTGGGCGCGGGCTTCACTCCGCCGCGCTCTTCTTCGTGCAGCACCCGTCCACCGTCCTGTCGCCGGGCACGCGCATCCCGCTCATCACCCTGCCGGAGGAACGGGCGGCGCTTCTGCGCGGCTTGGGCGTCCAGTACGTGAAGGGCATCAGCTTCCACGCGGACGTGTCCCTGCTCACGGCCCGGCAGTTCGTCGAGCTGCTCCAGCAGCACCTGCGCATGCAGGGACTCATCGTGGGGCCGGACTTCGCGCTGGGTCACAAGCGCGAGGGGACTGTGGAGCGGCTGTCCGTCCTGGGGCGGGAGATGCAGTTCACGGTGGAGGTGGTGCCGCCGCTGACGCAAAGCTCCACGGTGGTGAGCAGCACCGCCATCCGGCAGGCCCTTGCCGCGGGGGACGTGCGCGGCGCGGCGCGCATGCTCGGCAGGCCGTTCAGGCTGACCGGCCCCGTCGTGAGGGGAGAGGGCCGCGGCAAGACGCTGGGCTACCCCACCGCCAACGTCGCGTTCGACACGGAGCGCGCGCTGCCCGCCGACGGCGTGTACGCTACGCGCGCCGTCATCGGAGACGGCGCGTATGACTCGGCGACGAACGTGGGGCTGCGGCCCACCTTCGCCGGGAAGCAGCGCACCGTAGAAGCCTACATCATGGACTTCAGCAGAGACATCTACGGCGAGACGGTGGGCCTGGACTTTGTGGACATGCTCCGTCCGGAGGAGCGCTTCTCTTCGGTGGAGGCGCTCAAAGAGCAGATAGCCCGTGACGTCCAGGACGCGCGGGCGCGGCTCAAGGCGCTGGCGGCGGAGAAGCGCTAGTACTCGGTTGCGAAAAGGCGCGGCATGAAAAGCCGCTCATGGTGAGCCTGTCGAACCATGAGCGGGCCTGGGGCGAACCTGGTGTACGCGAACTCACGCAACCGAGCACTGGCCAAGGGAAAGCAGAGGACACAGGGAACCATGGGCCTGGACGAAAAGACACTGGCGACAATTGTCCGGCGCGGCGTCGCCGAGATCATTCCGCAGGACGAGTTCGTCCGCGAGCTTCAGTCGGGGCGCAAGCTCCGGCTGAAGCAGGGGTTTGACCCCACGCGGCCGGA
The DNA here is from genome assembly GCA_030648205.1 of Dehalococcoidia bacterium. Taxonomy (NCBI): domain Bacteria; kingdom Bacillati; phylum Chloroflexota; class Dehalococcoidia; species Dehalococcoidia bacterium. The sequence goes on from JAUSIH010000039.1 coordinate 23,221, forward strand.
CCTGCACCTGGGGCACGTGGTCGGGCTGCGCAAGCTGCGCCAGCTTCAGGCGCTGGGGCACCATGTTGTCGTCATCGTGGGCGACTGGACGGCCCAGATCGGCGACCCTTCGGGCCAGTCCGCCACGCGCCAGATGCTCTCCGCCGAGGATGTCCGGGCCAACGCCGAGACCTACATGCGCCAGTTCTTCAAGGTGGTTGACCGGCAGCTCACGCAGGTGGTCTGGCAGAGCGAGTGGTTCGGCAAGTTCTCCCTGACGGACGTCATCCGCTTGACGAGCAGGTTCACCGTCGCACAGATCCTGCAGCGGGACGACTTCGCCAAGCGCTTCAAGGAGAACAGACCCATCGCCGTGACCGAGATGCTGTACCCGCTGCTTCAGGCGTATGACTCCGTGATGGTCGAGGCGGACGTGGAGTTCGGCGGGACGGACCAGCGCTTCAACTGTCTGCTGGGCCGAGAGCTTCAGGGCATGATGGGCCAGAGGCCGCAGCAGGTATTCATGGTGCCTATCCTGCCCGGCACGGACGGCGTCCAGAAGATGAGCAAGAGCTTGGGCAACTACATCGCGCTGGAGGAGCCGCCGGAGGACATGTTCGGCAAGGTGATGTCGCTGCCGGACAGCCTCCTGGTTACGTATTTCGAGCTGCTGACGGACGTGCCGGACGACGAGCTGGTCCGCATCAAGACGGACGTGGAGGGCCAGCGGGTCAACCCCATGTCGCTCAAGAAGCGGCTAGGCTGGGAGATTGTCGCCCAGTTCCACTCCCGGGACGCCGCCGACAAGGCCCAGGCCCAATTCGAGCGCGTTTTCCAGAAGCGCGAGGCGCCGGAGGACGTGCCCACCTATCGCCTGCCCGCTCCTTCCGCGGAAGGACAGCTCCGGCTCAGCCGGGTGCTCGTGGACGCGGGGCTTGCGCCCAGCGCGAGCGAGGCGCGCCGGCTCATCGCGCAGGGCGCGGTGGACATAGACGGCGAGAAGCTGTCTGCGGACGGCCCCGCCGAGCGTTTGCGGCCCGGCGCGGTCATCCGGGTGGGGAAGCACAAGTTTGTCAAGGTTGTGGGACCATAGGTTGCGAGTGCGTTGGCTTTTGTGCTATAATTCACAAACGTAAGTGCAGAGGCGCCGTAACGCGGCAGCCTGCCAGGAGGGGATTGTGAACCTTCGCGTACCAGGGCCGACACCGTGCCCGCCGGAAATCCTTCGGGCCATGAGCCAGCAGATGATCAACCACAGGGGCCCGGAGTTCAAGGAGCTTATGACCCGCGCGGCAGCGGGCCTCAAGCAGGTCTTTCAGACCAAGAATGACGTCGTCATCCTGACTGCCTCTGGCACGGGCGGTATGGAAGCCGCCGTCGTTAATATGTTCTCGCCGGGAGACAAGGCGCTTGTCGTGTCCATCGGGTCCTTCGGCGACCGCTTCGCGCAGGTCGCTGAGAAGTACGGCGCGCAGGTCACGCGGCTGAACGTCACGTGGGGCAAGGCCGTTGACCCGCAGCAGATCCGCGAGGCCCTGGGGAAGGACGCGGGCATCAAGGCCGTCCTTGTCACCCACAACGAGACCTCCACCGGCGTCACCAACGACCTGAAGTCCATCAGCAAGGTCGTGAAAGACGAGTTCGACAAGCTGTTCATCGTGGACTCGGTGAGCGGCGTCAGCGCCATCCCGCTGCTCACCGACGAATGGAAGATTGACGTGGCAATCTCCGGCTCGCAGAAGGGCTGGATGGTGCCGCCGGGCTTTTCCTTCGTGAGCGTCAGCGAGCGGGGCTGGAAGGCCGCGGCGCAGGCCAAGATGCCGCGCTTCTACTTTGACCTATTGAAGCACAAGACATCGCTGGAGAAGGGCGAGACCCCGTGGACGCCGGCTGTGGCCGTCATGTTCGGCCTGGCGCCCGCCCTGGACATGATCCTAAAGGAGGGCCTGCCCAACGTCTTCGCGCGGCACGCCCGCATAGGCCAGAGGACGCGCGATGGCGTGAAGGCGCTCGGGCTGTCGCTTCTGGCGGATGAGCGCTACGCCTCCAACACGGTGACCGCGGTGAAGGTGCCGGAGGGCGTGGACGGCAAGAAGATCACCAAGGTGCTCCGCGAGGAAGAGAAAGTCGTGGTCGCGGGCGGGCAGGGCCAGTTGGACGGCAAGATCTTCCGCATCGGCCACATGGGCTATGTGACCGAGCAGGACATTGACGATGTGCTGCGGGCGGTGAAGGCCGTGCTTCCCCGGCTGGGCTTCAAGGGCGGCGTAGCCGCCGCTCCGCGCTCCTAAACTTTCCGTACTCGGTGCGCGTGGGCTTTCAGGCCCACGCGCTGTCATTTTCTCCGGGGAGGCGAAAGAGAAGCCTATGTGGAAAATCCTGGTTGCGGACCCCATCGCCAAAGAGGGCATCGATCTGCTGAAGCCCCACGCTCAGGTGGACGTGCGGCTCAAGTTGAAGCCCGAGGAACTGAAAGCCATCATGGGCGACTACGACGCCCTGCTGGTGCGTAGCGAGACGAAGGTCACCGCCGACATCATCGAGGCGGGCAAAAAGCTCCAGACCATCGGCCGGGCGGGCGTCGGCGTTGACAACATTGACCTGAACGCGGCCACAGCTCGCGGCATCGTCGTCGTCAACGCCCCCACATCCAACGTCATCGCCGTCGCCGAGCTGACGCTTGCCCTGATGCTTGCGCTGGCCCGGAACATTCCTTCAGCCAACGCATCGTTGAAGAAGGGCGAGTGGCGCCGCTCCGATTTCATGGGCAGCGACCTTCGCAACAAGGTCCTGGGCATTATCGGCCTGGGCAAGGTCGGGTCCGAGGTCACCCGGCGAGTCAAGAGCTTTGAGATGCGGGTCGTCGCCTATGACCCGTTCGTGCCCGCCGACTACGCCCGCAACCTGGGCGTGGACATGGTCTCGATGGAAGAGCTGCTCAAGCAGTCCGACTATATCACCGTGCACACGCCCATCACGGACACGACGAAGGGGCTGATCGGCGCGAAAGAGCTGGCCTTGGTGAAGTCAGGCGTCCGCATCATCAACACGGCCCGCGGCGGCATTGTGGACGAGGAGGCGCTGGCCAAGGCGGTCGAGGAGGGGCGCGTCGCCGGAGTGGCGCTGGACACGTTTACGGAGGAGCCGCCCAAGAAACCCATTCGGGTTATGGGCATGGACAAGGCCCTGGTCACGCCGCATCTGGGCGCGTCCACGGCGGAGGCGCAGACGGGCGTCGCCATCGAGGTCGCGGAGCAGGTGCTGGCGGTGCTGGAGGGCAGGCCGGCGCGCTACGCGGTCAACGCGCCCATCGTGGTGCCGGAGGCGCTGCGGGTGCTGGAGCCGTACGTGGACACCGCCACCGTGTTGGGCAACCTCGCGACGCAGCTTGCCGACGGCCAGTTGCAGAGCATCCTCATCCGCTACGACGGCGATATCGCCAGGTATGACACCACTATCCTGAAGGCGGCGGTCGTGCGCGGCCTGATGTCCTCCATCTCGGAGGAGCGGGTCAACGTGGTCAACGTGAACCTGGTCGCGGCGCGCCGGGGCCTGCGCATCACGGAGCAGAAGCAGGCCGAGGACTCGCACAACTACACCAACTTGCTGACCGTGGAGCTGACCACCAGCGCGGGCAAGACCATCCTGGCTGGCACGAGCATGCGCGACGAGACGCACATTGTGCGCATCAACGACTACTGGATGGACGTGGTGCCGACGACCCCGTACATGCTCATTACGGACCACCGCGACAGGCCGGGGCTGATCGGCATGGTGGGGACAATCACCGGTATGCATGACATCAACATCAGCTTCATGGAGGTGGGCCGCCGCGAGGTGCGCGGGCGCGCCATGATGGTGCTGGGCCTGGACGACCCCATGCCGGAGTCGGTGCTCAGGAAAATCACGGCCTTTCCGGACATGTTCAGCGTGAAGCTCGTCCACGTTCGGAAGTAGCGCCCACGTAATCGGAACCCACAGGCCCCTTCCAACGCGGAGGGGCCTGTCGCTTTAACGCGGGGGCGTTGACTTGTAAACCGTTCGTGATGAGCCGCCCTGGTTCGACAGGCTCACCATGTGGGGCGATACAATTTTGTCATTCTGAGCGAAGCGAAGAATCTAGGTCTGCTCAGACAAGCGTAAACCCTTCGCTCTGCTCAGGGTGACAAGAGAACATTCCGCTCACCCTGAGCTTGTCGAAGGGCGAGCGGAATGGGGAATCGGTTTACGGACTAGTGAACGGCTGTGTAATACGGCTTTCCCGCGACGCTACAGCGGCAGGACGCCGGTCAGCGGGTTGATGACCAGGCCGGTGGGCAGCTTGGGGTAGAAGTAGGTGGACTTGGGTGGCAGCCGCTCGCCCGCGTCGGCCACGGCCTTGAGCAGGGGCATGGGCACCGGGTCCAGAAGCACGGCAAGGCCAGCCTCTCCCTGCATCACGCGACGGATGGCCTCCGCGCCGTCCTTCAGATAGTCAATCTGCCCCCGCTTCTGGGCCTCCTCTTCGGGAATTCCCAGCACGGGGTCCATGATGCCGCCCTGAAACAGGCATGGCGCCAGGCTGCGCCAGGCGAGAGAGTGCCCGCCGGAGCGCAGCACCGGAGCGTCGTCCTTAACGGTCAGCGCCAGCACGCGGTCGCCGCCCATGGCGTACAGGCCGATGACCTGTCGGCCAACGCCCGTCAGGCCGGGAATGGCCCGCTCATTGCGCAGGGGCGCCACCGCCTCCTCGTACCGCTCGTACATGGCCTCCGGCGTGTCCTGGCCTATTTCGACCTCGCGCACGTCGAAGCTCTCGCGCGCCACCTGCGGCAGGCGCAGGAGGTCCCGCTGCTCCATGCCCATGAGGACGCGGTAGTACGGCAGGCCCAGCAGGCCGGGGTCGGTCATGCTGATGAGTCCCATGAAGACAAAGTTGTAGGCCGCGTCCGGCTCCGCCTTGTCCCCCTCGGCGGCGCGGCGCAGGTTTCGGTAGTAGAGCGCCGTCTCGTAGCGGTGGTGGCCGTCGGCGATGTACAGGGGCCTCTCCGCGAACGCCTTGTTCAGGTCTTTTGAAACGAAGCTGACGGGCAAGGCCCACATCCGGTGCAGGTCGCCCCCGGGATCGGTGAAGACGGCGTCCGGCCGGCGCGTCTCGACCCGGGTCAGGATGCCCTGGATGACGTTGTCAGCGTCCTGGTACATGGCCATGACGGGACTCACGTTGGCTTGCAGGGCCTGCATCAGCTTCAGCCGGTCCTGCTTCGGCCCCTCGTGGGTGCGCTCGTGGGGCCGGACGACGCCCTTGTCGAACTCCTCCAGGCGCACCGCGGCCATCAGCGCGCGGCGCATGCAGCGGCGTCCGCGATGGGTAAACTCATGGTGCGTCAGATAGAGGGCGGGCCGCCGCTCCTGACGGAGCACGCCCGCGGCGAGCCAGGTGTCCAGGCTCTCCCTGGCGCGGGTGTAGCGATTGTGCTCCGGCGCGTCGTCCTGCTTGTCCAGCCCGGACTCGATGCGGACGATGTTGTAGGGGCTGCGCTCGTGGAGGGCCTGCCGCTCCGCGGGGGAGATGATGTCGTAAGGGGGGCAAATGAGGTCGGAAAGGCTGCCTGCTTTCGGCGGGTCGTAGCGAATGCCGGGGAAGGGGCGGACGTCGGCCATGTGGTGTTTCTCTCTGCTAGAATGGACTGACGTTCAGTATAGCGAGAAGATTGGCCCGCGGTCAAAGGGCGCCGCCGTTCACCGGTGGGCTGGTTCGCGACCCGCGGGATGATTCAGGACGGCCTCGCAGCAGGAGCGCAAGAGATGGACCAGAGGCTGAGCATGGTAACACTGGGTGTGGCGGACGTGACCGCGAGCAGGCGGTTCTATGAACGCCTCGGCTGGAAGGCATCATCCGCGGGCGACGGAAAGGTTGCATTCTTCCAGGCGGGAGGCGTTGTCGTGGCAATCTGGGGACGGGCCGACCTTGCCAGAGACGCGTGTCTGGAGACCCAAGGGGGCGTCGGCGGCGTGGCGCTTGCCCACAACGTTTCTCGGAAACAGGACGTTGATACCGTTCTCGCGGAGGCGGAAAAGGCGGGTGCGCGAATCCTCAGACCGGCCAAGGACGCGTTTTGGGGCGGATACTCCGGTTACTTCGCCGACCCCGACGGCCATCCGTGGGAGGTAGCGTGGAACCCTGGATTCCCGCTGAGCAAAGACGGTAACATTATCCTGCCGACGTAAATCGGCGGGCCTGTGCCGCGACAATGAGTCCTGGCGCACTGCCAATCGTCTGTCTGCGCGAGAGCGGCCACGGGGACGCCCGCATCCCTCGCGTCGCATCGGAGGAGCAGCTTGAGGAACACGGGAAAGACATCCGGCGCTCTCAGGGCGTTGTACGTGCTTGTTCCGCTGGCCCTCGTTGCCTTCATGGGGTTCGTTTTCTACCAGCAGATGGCGCGCGCCCCGTCCCGCGAGATGATAGTCGGCAGCGGCAACAACGAGCTGCGCGTCCAGCTCTGGATGAGTCCAGACCCGCCCAAGACGGGAACTGTGCCCGTTGAGGCGCGCCTGGCCACGCTGGCGGGCACGCTGGTGCAGGTGGACAGGACGCTCATCTCCTACGGGCAGGATGGCAAGGAGGCGGCGGCCTCCGTGGAGGCGGAGCGCCAGCCGGACGGGGCCTACCGGGCGTCGGCCACGTTCACCGCCGTCGGCGACTGGTGGATTGAGGTGACGGTGCTATACGGGCCGCTGAAGATGGTCGCGCGGTTTCCCGTGTACGTGGCGCCTAATATCTAGCCATGCCTACCACCGTGTACTTTGTCCGGCACGGCGAAAGCGCCTGGAACGCCGAGGCGCGCTATCAGGGCCGACTTGATGCGCCCCTCTCGGAGCTGGGGCTGCGCCAGGCCGACCTGCTGGCCCGGCGCTTCGCCTCCGTCCGGCTGGACGCGGTCTACTCCGCGCCCCTTGAGCGCGCGCGGGTGACGGCGGAGCGCGTCGCGGCGACCCACGGCCTGCCCGTGACCGACGAGCCTCGCCTTACCGAGATAGACCACGGCGAGTGGAACGGCATGCCGCGCTCGGACGTGGAGAGCCGCTATCCGGAGATGGCGCGCCTCTGGCGGGAGTCGCCTGACAAGGTACGGATGCCGGGCGGCGAGTCCCTGGAGGACGTGCGGCGGCGGGCGACGGCGGCGCTGGACGCCATTGCGCTGGCCCACCCGAATCACGCCGTACTGGTGGTGTCCCATCACGCCGTGCTCAAGGTGGTGCTGGGGACGCTCCTGGGCATGGGACTGGACGGGTTCTGGGCGTTGGAGGCGGACCATGCGTCGGTTAACATCGCTGACCTGGGCGGGCCGTGGCCGCTGGTGACGCTCGTGAACGACACCTGCCACTTGGGGGACGCGCGCGCCGCGACGCCGGAAACCTCCGTATGAATTGACTCTTTACGATAATCGGTGTATAGTTGACTTTGACATGATGGATATCGAAAAGCGCGCTGCAGCTATTGCCCAAAGCGAGATGTTCCAGGGCGTCCCTGACACTCTGGTGCGCCGGCTTGCTGAGATAGCGGAGGTCCAAAAGATAGAAGCAGGCACCATCCTTGCAGAGCAGGGCAGTGCCTCCAACAAAATATGTCTTATTGTTGAAGGGAAGGTGGCTGTAAGCGCGGTCATCAACGGACTGGAGAGCGTAGTCAATATGCTGGACCACGGCTCCTGGTTCGGTATCTTCGCCCTCACCGACAAGCAGCACGCCGGCGGGCGCATGCGCGCTGCCTTCCCGTGCAGAGTGTTATGGCTGGACGCCGCCGAGGTGAAGCGCGCTCTGGAGCAGGACCCGCGTGTGGGGGTGATGGTGATGACCAGGGTTGCAACCGAAATCGGCGACCGCTACCGCGCCCTTATTCAATCCATTCAGCGCAACCTGCGCGAAGAGTGGAAGGGCTTAGAGGTGCAGCTCCTACAGCAGGAGGCCTTACAGAAGCAGGCCAAGCCCTAGACCGTACGGCCTCCCACCAGCCGCATCCTGATATCGTCTCCTGCCCCTCCTCTGCTATACTACGTAGCGCGATTCTCTCTCCACGGAGTGCGCCATGACCACTCTGCCGCTCGAAGGCTACCGCGTTATTGACTTCGGCACCGCCTGGGCCGGGCCGCAGGTGGCCCAGATCCTCTCCGACTTCGGCGCCGAGGTCATCAAGATCGAGTCCCGCGCGCGCATGGACGGCCTGCGCATGGGCCGTCCCATCGTCAGCGACAAGGTCGCCGCGGGTGACCAGGGACAGGAGCCGGAGCTGCAGCCTCTCTTCCACGCCCTCAACCGGGGCAAGCTCAGCGTCACGCTGGACTACAAGAACCCCAAAGGGCGCGAGCTTCTGCTGAAGCTGGCAGCTAGGAGCGACGTGGCGACGGAAAACTACAGCCCGGGCGTCCTGGACCGCGCGGGCCTGGGCTACGACGACCTGAAGAAGGTCAAGCGGGACATCGTCATGCTTTCGCTCTCCGCGGCGGGCGCCACCGGCCCGCTCAGCGACGTGGTCGCCTACGCGCCGACGATGATGGCGCTGGGCGGCATGATGGGCCTGACGGGCTACGAGAACGAGCGCGTGCTCATGCCGTGGAGCGGCTACGGCGACGCCAACGCCGCGCTGCACGGGGTCTTCGCCATCATGGCGGCGCTGCGCTACCGCAACCAGACAGGCAAGGGCCAGCACATTGACCTCTCCGAGGTGGACGCCTGCGCCAGCCTGCTGGCGTATCCCATCATGGACTACGTGATGAACGGGCGCGTCACCCAGCCCCAGGGCAACCGCAGCGTGCTCATGGCGCCGCACAACATCTACCGTTGCCTGGGCGACGACGCGTGGGTCGCCATCGCCGTCGCGACGGACGCGGAGTTCCGCAGCCTGTGCGGCGTGATGGGCAGGCCGGAACTGGCGAAGGACCCGCGCTTCGGCGACACGTACCTGCGCATAAAGAACCGCGCCATGTTGGACGACGCCGTGGCCGCGTGGACGAATGGGCGGGAGCCGCGCGACGCCGCGGACACCCTGCAGGCCGCGGGCGTGGCCGCCGAGCCGGTCATGAACATCCAGGACAACTACTTCGACCCGCACCTGCAGGAGCGGAAGTCGTTCGTGGAGATAGAGCACTCGGTCATCGGCGCCATCACGCTGCCCGCGGTGCCGTGGCGGCTCTCGGAGACGCCCGGCCGTATCCGGCGGCCCGCTCCCACGCTGGGCCAGCACAACGAGCACGTCTGCCGCGAAGTCCTGGGCCTGTCCGCCGACGAGTTCCAGGCGCTGGAGCGCGAAAAGGTGTTCGGCTAGCGTCCTGCTTAGGAAATACGTTCCCTATTCCATGTCATACCGGCGGAAGCCGGTATCCAGAGAAGCATCGGGGAACGCTGGATTCCGGCCCCGTATCGGGTACGGGGCAAGCTTTTCGCCGGAAAGGCGGTAAGAGCCTACCCAACAACCGTGCGTCCGAAGAGAGTGCAGAGAGGGCAACGCCCTTTCTGCTGTGGGTCTGGGGGTGACCCACGGGGTTGTTTCCCATCCCCCGGCTCCCTTGCCAAGGGAGCGGGGGACACAGGGGGTGAGGGTTGTTGGACAGGCTCTTATTTGGAGAATGGAAGCCGCTCTGGGAGCAAGCGCCAGACTGTCCGCGTTGACACCCGCCGCGCGCTTCGCTATGCTCCGGCGTGCCGAGACGTTACGCACGGAGGCGCGGCCATTCCGACGCGACGCACGCCCAGGGCAGGCGCCCTCCAGGGCACCCTCGTCCTGGACCTGACTTGGATTCTCTCCGGCCCCTTCTGCACCATGACCCTCGCGGACATGGGCGCTCGCGTCATCAAAGTGGAGCGCCCTGATGGCGGCGACATGGCGCGGGGCAACGGGCCGTTCATCCACGGCGAAAGCTCGTACTTTCTGAGTGTCAACCGGGGCAAGGAGAGCATCGCGCTCAACCTGGCGTCGCCGGAGGGGAAGGAGCTGTTCCTGCGCCTCGTGGACAGGGCCGACGTGGCGGTGGAGAACTTCGTGCCCGGGGCCATGCGCAGGCTGGGCCTGGACTATGCAGTCCTGCGCCGGCGCAATCCCCGCCTGGTCTATTGCGCCATCTCGGGCTTCGGCCAGACAGGGCCGTACGCTGAGCGCCCCGCCCTTGACGTCATCGTGCAGGGCATGGGTGGTATCATGAGCATCACGGGCGAAGGGCCGGGACGGCCGCCCGTGCGGCCCGGCGCGTCCATGGGCGACATCTCGGCGGGACTCTTCGCCGCCGTCGCCATCCTCGCGGCCCTGCGCGAGCGCGACCGCAGCGGACGGGGACAGATGCTCGATATCAGCATGCTGGACTGCCAGCTCGCCATCCAGGAGAACGCCTTCACGCGGTACTTCGCCACCGGCGAGGTCCCCCAGCCGCTGGGCACGCGTCATCCCATCTTCACGCCGTTCCAGGCGTTCCAGACACGCGACGGCTGGATTGTGGTGGCCGTGGTGGGCGGCGTCAACGACCAGTGGCCCCTCTTCTGCGCCGCCATTGACCACGTGGAGCTTATAGACGACCCGCGCTTCAAGGACGGCTATGCGCGCACGCTGAACTACGCGGCGCTGGAGCCCGCGCTGAACGAGGCCATGCGCCGACGCACCTCCGAGGAGTGGCTCGCGGAGTTTGCAAAGGCGGGCATCGCGTGCGGGCCGGTGAACACCATCGCGCAGGTTGCGCATGACCCGCAGGTGGCGGCGCGAGGTATGTTCGTTGACGTGCCGCTCAAGACGCGCAGCCGGCGCAAGGCGAAGGTGGTCAACTCGCCGATCAGGATGTCGCGGACACCGCCGCGCGTCGCGCGCGGGTGCCCGGCGCTCGGCGAGCACACGCAGGCGGTCCTGGGCGAGTTCCTGGGCCTGACGCCGGACGATGTAAATGCTCTGCACACAAGGGGCGTGGTGTAGCGATGAATGAGAAGGCAAGGGAGCCTTTTCAATCGTCAGAAGATTCGTCCTTCGACAAGCT
>JAUSIH010000040.1 GCA_030648205.1 Dehalococcoidia bacterium
CCGCGCCATGCCGCAGGTGGACTTCGACGCTCCTGAACTCCAGAGCCTGTCGCTTACTGGCACGTTGCCCCTGGCCGCGCCCGGCGGCGAGCGGGCAGGGGGCCGGCACAAGCAACAGCCCATGACGCGGCATCCACGGAACGAGCCGGCAGGCCGGGGACCCTCCTAGCGCAGGGGGGAGCGGGTGATGCGTCTTCTGCGTCTGCTCTCTCCCTTCGTGATGCTCTGCATGGTGGGGCTGGTGGCCAGGCTTGGCTACCAGATGGCCCGCAGCCCCGTATTGCCTCGCTTCGCTCAGGACCTCGGCGCCGCGCCTGAGCTGGTCGGCCTCATCGTTGGCGCTTCCACGATCACCGGCGTGTTCATCAAACTCCCCGCAGGCGCTCTCTCGGACGTGCTTGGCCGTCGGCGAGTGCTTGTGCTGGGCGCGGCCTTCTTTGCCTTTCCTCCATTCCTGTACCCGTTTGTCCATACGCCGGAGGCGCTGCTCCTTCTGCGGTTCCTGCACGGCGCCTCGACGGCCATATTCAGCCCCGTGGCAAGCGCCGCCGTGGCGGACCTGTTCAAGCAGGGGCGCGGAGAAAGACTCGGCTGGTTCGCCTCCGCGAACGAGGCGGGCAGCGCCCTTGGGCCTGTTATCGGCGGCGCGGTGCTCTTCGCCTCCGCCAGCTACACGGTGACGTACCTGCTCGTGGGGGCGTTAGGCGTTCTTGCGTTTTTGCTGGCTGTTGTGCTACCTATTGGCGCTCAGAGTTCACGAGGCAGGCCGCCAGCGTCGGCTGCTCAGGCCAACCCCGGACTAGCACGTCGGCAACAGTTTGTGGCGGGCGTCAGAGAGGCGGTCTTGGACAGGGCGATTCTGGTGGCCAGCAGCGCCGAGGCCGTCATGTTTTTGGGGGCGGGCGCGCTTATCGGGTTCCTGCCGCTGTACGCCAAGAGCGTGGGACTAAACGAGGTACAGGTTGGTCTCATTCTTGGCGTGCAGCTCGTCACGGCGATGGCTGGAAAACCCCTCACGGGCCGCCTGTCGGACCGCCTGGGGCGGAAGATTATGATACTTGGCGGGCTGGTGCTCTGCGCGGTCGCACTACCGGTGATGCCGTTGATGACGAGTGTGGTAGGGCTGATGGCGGTTGCCGCCGTCTTTGGCCTGGGTATGGCGCTGGTGACGCCCTCGACGACGGCGCTTATCACCGACCTGTGCAAGGCAGGGAACTACGGCGCGGCGCTTGGCGTCTTCGGTACTATCTGGGACACGGGCGAGGCGCTTGGCCCGATTCTGGCGGGCGTGCTGATCGGGCGGCTATCGTACGGCCTGACCTACTTCATCATCGGAGCGGCTGTGCTGGCGGCGGCCCTGTCTTTCGGCCTGCTGGTCAGAGACCCGACAGCGCAGCGCAAGACGAAGCTGGCATAGACGCGCAGTCCCGTAAGCTAGCCCGCCGCGACGGCCTCACCCTTGAGGTACCAGGGGCTTGCCTCAGCGACGCGCACCAGGACGAGGTCTCCGGGGCGGACGCCATGCGCCTTGAAGTGCGCCAGCTTGTTGGAGCGCGTGCGCCCTTGCCACAGCTCCCGAGCCGTGTCGAACTCCTCGGCCATCACCTCAAGGGTCTCGCCGACAAGCCTGGCGTTAATCTCCGTGGCGATGCGCTCCTGTAGCTCCTCCACGGCCTGCAGCCTGCGCCGCTTCTCTTCAGCGGGCACATCGTCCGCCATGCCGCGCGCCGCGATGGTGCCGGGCCGCACGGAGTACGCGGCGACGTGCACCTTGTCGAAGCGCACTTCTTCCATCAGGTCCAGCGTGCGCCGGAACTGGTCCGCCGTCTCACCGCAGAAGCCCACGATGATGTCCGTGGTGAGGCCCACGCCGGGGATGCGCCGCCTGATTTTGTCCACCAGGCGCAGGTAGTCGGCGCGGGTGTAGCCGCGTCGCATGGACATGAGCACGTCGTCGTCGCCAGCCTGAGCGGGCAGGTTGATAAACTCGCAGACCTTGGGCAGGTCGGCCACGGCGTCAATGATACGGTCGCTCATGTCGCTGGGGTGGCTGGTGAGGAATCGGATGCGGACAAGTCCGGGAATGGGGTCCAGCGCCGTGAGAAGGTCGGCCAGGTCCGGGCTGCCGGGCAGGTCGTGGCCATAGGAGTCCACATTCTGGCCCAGGAGGGTGACCTCTTTCACTCCCCGCGCGACCATGTGCCGGACCTCGTCCACCATCTCGGGGATAGGCCGGCTGCGCTCGCGGCCGCGGCGATAGGGGATGATACAGAAGGCACAGAACTTGTCGCAGCCGTGGATGATGGGGGTGAACGCGGCGACCTTCGGGTGCGACGCGACGGGCGGGCCGATGTCGTCGAGACACGCGCCCTCGCGCTGGGCGACGGCCTGCAGCAGCGGCTCGTATTGCTGCGGGCGCAGGAACAGGTCCACGAAGGGGAACCGGCGCTTCAGTTCCTCGTGGCGGGGGCCGACCATGCACCCCATCAGGACAACCGTGCGTTCCCTGTGCGCCTGCTTCAGCGGCTTGAGGCTCGTGAGCCTGCCGACGACCTTCTCCTCTGCGCCCTGGCGCACCACGCACGAGTTGAGGACGATGACGTCCGCGTCCTCCGGCGCGGCCACGGGCTGGCAGCCGATCTGGTCCAAAGCGCTGCCCAGCCGCTCGGAGTCGGCGGTGTTCATCTGACATCCTATTGTCCAGATGTAATAGCGTCCCATAGCTCAAGCCGCTCGTCAGGAATGAAGTGTGGGAGATAACTGGCGGAGGGATCGGGATTCGAACCCGAGACCCAGCTTTTAGGCCGGGCAACCGCTTAGCAGGCGGCCGCACTAGACCACTATGCGATCCCTCCGATTGCAGCCCTCTCACTATAACAAAACCCAGAGGCTATGGGCAAGGCGCCCCGCTACGAATGGCCGTGCTCGCACGCGACCCAGGCCTCTCCGCCCTCCCAGACCTCCTTCTTCCAGATGGGTGCGATGTCCTTGATGCGGTCAACCATCTCCTGGCACGCGTCGAAGGCTTCTTTCCGATGGGGAGACGCTACGGCGATGAGCAGGCTGGCCTCGCCGACGGCGATCCGGCCTACGCGGTGGACGACGACGATGTCATCCACGCCATGCCGGGCGCGCACGTCCTCTGCTATGCGTTGCAGCAGCCTCTCCGCCATGGGGCGTTATGCCTCGTACTCCATGTGGAGCAGCCGTCGCCCGTCGGTGAACGCGCGGACGACGCCCTGGAACACGACCAGTGCGCCATCGGCGGGCCGGACGAGGCCCGCTATCGCGGCGTCCGCGTCAATCGACTTCTCCGTGATGGAGGCCGTCGCCACGCGGGATGCGCCGCCGCTGACGGGCGGAATGAGCGCCACCTCATCGCCGTCCTTGAGACGGACGTCCGGGCCGGCGTACTCGGCGTTGACGGCCAGGGCCGCGCTGCCCAGAAGGCGAGCGATCTGCGGCACGTCCTGGGCCACGCGGCGCAGAGCGTCTCCGGCGGTGGCGCCCTCCGCCATCTCTATCTGAAGACGCCCGCTGCCCGCTTTTTCCCGAAACGCGGCGAAGAGAAAAATGGACACTCTCATGGCAATGTTCATTATAGGTGTCTCGGTTGAAGGCGTCCAGCTAACATTGCTGGCGCTCGGACTATGAAGCGCCATAGATACCGCGTAGCAGACGGACGTAGTATAATCAGCTATAAGTCCAATAGGGCGTGGTTGGAGAGCGGCAGCGTGTGCGACCTGAGTGGAAAGGTGGCCCTGGTCACCGGCGGCAGCAGGGGGCTTGGGAAAGCCATCGTCCTGGAGCTTGCGACGGCGGGCGCCGACGTAGCCTTCTGCTACCTTCAGGATGCCAAGGCCGCGCAGGCGGTCGCCGCTACCGTCGAGAATAAGGTCGGGCGTCGGCCACTCTTTGTGCAGGCGGACATCACCACGCGGGAGGACCGTGCCAGACTTGTCACGGAAACGTCCCGCCGGCTGGGAAGGCTGGACATCCTTGTCAACAACGCGGGCACTCGGAAGGATGGCCTTGCCGTCCAGATGGGCGAAGCGTGGGACAGGGTCATAGAGTTGGACGTTACGGCCCCATTCCGGCTGACGCAGCTTGCCCTCAAGGTGATGCTCAAACAGTCGTGGGGTCGGATCATCAATATCGGAAGTGTGGCCTCCCGCATTGGGCTCAGCGGACAGGCCAACTACACGGCGGCCAAGGCTGCGCTGGAGGGCCTGACGCGGTCTCTGGCCCAGGAGTACGGCAAGCGAGGGATCACGGTGAACACGGTCAGTCCGGGGTTCCTTGAGACGGACCTGACGGAAGACGCCAGCGCGTATGCACGGAAGTATGTGGAGGAGCACGCCGCCCTGCACCGCTTCGCGACCCCCGAGGCCGTCGCCAGCGTGGTCGCGTTCGTGGCCTCGGACAGGGCGTGGGCCGTAACGGGCCAGACCATCAATGTGGACTGTGGGCTCGTAAAGCTTTAGGATGGTAGGTGACATTGCGAAGGTCGTTGGCTGAGAGATGGGTCAGAAAGTTGTCATAACGGGAATAGGGGCGGTAAGCCCTCTGGGCCTGAACGTCGAGCAGACGTGGCAAGCTCTGCTCGCGGGCAAGAGCGGCGTCGCTCGTATTCAGTCCTTTGACCCTGCGGAGACGGGGATTCAGACTCATATCGCCGGGGAGGTCAAGGGCTTCAGCCCGGAGGACTGGATGGACAAGAAGGAGGCGCGGCGGCTGGACCGCTTCAGCCAGTTCGCTCTGGTGGCGGCGATGGAGGCGGTGGCGCAGTCCGGCCTGAAGCTGGAAGGGGACACGAGGAACGAGGTTGGCGCCATCATCGCCGGAAGCGGTGGTGGGATCGGCACCTTGGTCCAGCAGGCGTACACGTTGAAGGAAAAAGGGGCGGGCAGGGTCAGCCCCTTTACTATCCCGGCCTTCATGCCCAACGCGGCGGCGGGCATCGTGTCCATGAGGCTCGGCTGCTGGGGCCCGAGTTTCTCCATTACCTCTGCGTGCGCCTCGTCGGCGGACGGCCTGGGCGTGGCGCTGGATATGATCCGCTCCGGACGGGCCAAGGCCGTGCTTGCGGGCGGAAGTGAGGCCGGCATCATCCCCATCTGCGTCGCATCGTTCGAGCAGGCGAAGGCCCTGTCCTCTAAATTCAACGACACGCCGGAGAAGGCGTCACGTCCGTTTGACCGCGACAGGGACGGGTTCGTGCTCTCCGAAGGCGCCGCCGTCCTCGTCCTGGAAGAAGAGGCCTTCGCCGTGGCGCGCGGGGCGCGCATTCTCGCGGAGCTTGCCGGATATGGAGCGGCCTCGGATGGCTACCACATCACGGTGCCCGAGCCTGAGGGCCGCGGCGCAACGAGGGCGATGCAGGTCGCCTTGCGGGACGCGGGAGCGGCGGCAACCGACGTCACGTATATCAACGCGCACGGGACATCCACCCCTCTCAACGACAAGGTGGAGACCCTTGTGATAAAGAAGGTGTTGGGAGAGGCGGCCCTTCGCGTTCCGGTCAGCTCGACGAAATCCATGACGGGACATCTGGCGGGCGCGGCGGGCGCGCTGGAAGCTGTTATCTGCACGAAAGTAGTGGAAACCGGCTGGGCGCCCCCCACGATAAACTACGATACACCCGACCCGGAATGCGACCTTGACTATATCCCCAGGCAGGCTCGTCGGATAGCCAGTGGACTGGTGTTATCTAACTCGTTCGGATTCGGCGGGCACAACTCGTGCCTGGCCTTCAGGGGCTATAGGGGCTAATCGTTTCCCGGCCGTCAGGCGCGGCAGCCTCCTGGGGAGACCGCGGGCATGAGCAGTTGAAGTGGAGGAGACATCATGACAGACCAACCAGTCGCGTACACCTTCGAACCATTTGCCCAGACCGCGGAGTACCTCTCCGTCAATGCCACCATCGTGCGCGGATGGGGAGAGGTGATGGCCCATAAGGGCGTCCAGAAGGTGGAGCGGGTGCTGGATATAGCCACGGGTGTTGGCACGATGGTCGAGCTTTTCGTCAAGCACGTGGTGGGGCAGGGGGAGCAGCCCTCGATCATCTGCCTGGACGCAAGCGCGGAGGCTCTGGAGCAGGCGCACGCCCGCCTGGCGCCCATCGTCTCCAAACTGGAGTTCCATCACTCGCTGGTCGAACAGATGGACCTGCCGGAGGGGAGCGTGGACGCGGCGGTATGGGGAAACGGCATCCATTATCTGGACCCCAGGAGCCAGGAACAGGCGTTGCTCGCTATCAAGCGCGTGTTGAAAAAGGACGGCTGGTTCTGCTTCAGCTCCGCGTTCTACGCGGAGTCTCGCCCGCCGGAGACCCTGTCCTTCTACATGGCGCAGGTGAAGAAGGCCGTAGCCCACCTTCGCGCCATGGGCATCCGCAGGGAGGAGCGCCAGGCGCGGTCGGAGTCGAGCAGCTTCCTGCCCATAGCCCACTATGAGAGCCTTTTGCGGAACGTCGGCTTCTCCGTCGAACACGTGGAGCAGGTCGCGGCGCGACTGTACCAGGAAGCGTGGGAGCACATCAGCAGCTTTAGCCAGTATGCGGCCGGCGCACTCCACGGCTACCAGCCCGACGTGGCCGCGAATGTCCTGCGGGAGGCCGTGCGCCCCGCGCTGGAGGAACACGGACAGCGGGATGAGCACAACAGTCTGTACATCCAGCGCAACTGGCTGTCCGTGGTCGCTCGCCTCAGGGGCGACGCGCTCCCCGGCCCACAGCCGGCAAGGCCGTAGGCCGGAAGGTCGCCGTCCGCTCCATCACCCTCGTTTATTGCCTGGGCCCGTCTACTCAGCCCATCTGGCGAATCGGCCAGAAGGCGCGGGTGGCGAAGGGCTATGGTTCCGCGCGGGCGGACTGACTTGAGGCGAGGACGTGAGGAGGGTGGAGGACTAGCGGCGCAGGCGCGGGTCCCACACGTCCCGAAGGGCGTCCCCCAGGATGTTGAACCCGAAGACCGACAGGCTGATGGCGACACCCGGGAAGATGCCAATCCAGGGTGCCTTTTCCAGATAGGAGCGGCCTTCGGAGGAGAGCATGGCGCCCCAGGATGGCTGCGGCGGCGGCGTGCCCAGGCCCAGGAAGCTCAGGCTCGCCTCCACCACGATGGCCCACCCCAGGTTGACCGTCGCAACGATGATGTAGGGCGCGAGGCAGTTGGGCAGGATGTGGACAAACAGGATGCGGAAGTTCCGCGCGCCCACGGCGTGGGCGGCGTCCACGTACTGCATCTCCCTGACCGCGAGCGCCGCCGATCGTACAACCCGTGCGCCGGGCGGCACCATGACCAGGGCGACGGCGATGGTGACGTTCTCGACGCTGGGGCCCAGAGCGGCTACCACCGTCAGCGCAAGGATGAGGACGGGGAACGCCATCAGGATGTCGACAAACCGCTGGCTGACGACATCGAATTTGCCGCCCAGGAATCCGCTGATCAGGCCCAGCAAAGCACCTCCTGTGGCTCCCACGGCCACCGAGGCGACGCCCACGGCGAGCGATACGCGTGACCCCCAGACGATGCGGCTGAAGATGTCGCGCCCGAAATTGTCCGTGCCCAGCCAGTACCTGGCTCCCGGCGGCGCGAACAGGTCGGACACGTTCATGCGATAGGGGTCGTGTGTCGATATGATCCCCGCGAAAACGGCAGCAAGGATCATGACCACAATGATCACGCCGCCGATGGCTCCCATTGGCTTGCGCTTGGAGAACTTCCAAACGGCCTCCAGAAAACTGGAAGACCGCCGCGTCCCCTCCAGCGAAACAACTTGGACAGCCTGTTGTGTGCTCACGTCGCCGCGCTCCTATGTGTAGCGGATGCGGGGGTCAAGCCACGCGTAGACAATGTCCACGAGCAGGTTCAGAAGAACGAACACCAGGGCGATCAGCAGGATGATGGTCTGGACCACGGGATAATCCCTCACAAGGATGGAGCTGACCAGGTGACTGCCCATCCCGGGAAGGACAAAGATCGTCTCCAGGAGGACCGTGCCGCCCATGAGCTGACCAAACTGGACACCGGACAGAGTGATGACAGGCAGGATTGCGTTCTTGAGCGCATGGCGATACAGGACAAGCTTCTCGCTCAGTCCCTTGGCCCATGCTGTCCGCACGTAGTCCTGCCGCAGCACCTCCAGCATCTGGGAACGAGTCATTCGACTGACCACGGCGGACAAATAGTAGCCCATCACCATGGAGGGCCAGATGAACTGCGACAGATTTTGCGTCGGGTCCTGAAAGATGCTGGTGTATGTTAGAGGAGGCATCCAGCGAAAGAGCAGGACCAGGAAAAGCACCACCAGGGTTCCGGTCCAGAAAATGGGCATGGACAGTCCGCCCACGGAAACCACCCTGAATATGTAGTCCATCCACGTGTCTTGCCGCGCCGCTGAGATGATGCCAATAGGTAAGGCGATCACCATTGAAATGAGAATGGACAGAATAGCAAGCTCCACCGTCGGTGGAACGCGTGCCGCAATATCGGCCATGACGGGCCGGTTGGTCAGCAGGGAGTTGCCCACGTTCAGCTTCATCAGGCCCGTCATCCACTCGACGTATTGGAGGTGGAGGGGCCTGTCGGTCCCCAGCTTGGCGCGCATGTCCTTCAGCGCCTGCTCGTCAAAGCCGCCCTGGCCACCGGCGGCCAGGATGACGAGCGCCGGGTCGCCGGGCAGCACCCGCATGATGAGGAAGATGGCGAGTGACACCCCGATGAGGACGGGGAGCAACATCAAGATTCGGCGTGCTATGTAGCGTTGCATGTGTACCTTGTCCTATTGCGCCAGATATGTCTCCGGGTGGAGGGTGTCCCCATAGGGGTACAACCGCATCACCTTAGCACGGAGGAAGCGCCGTGTCAATCGTGCGCACGCGGCGCTGGAGCTATGCGCGCACAAGCTGGCGGCCCGAGGTCGTTGTGGCCGCCAGCTTGTCGCGGCGTGACGCGAGCGCCTTATTGCGCCAGCCAAGTCTCCTGGTGCCGGTTGTTGGAGTAGTCCGTCACTCCCGGCGCGAATCCGCGCTCCTGAGCCGAAATGGCGATAAAGTTGCTCGGCCAGGCGATGGGAATAGCGGGCAGGGACTCGGTCAAAAGGTACCGCTCAACCTCGACGATGATGGCCTGGCGGGCTGCCGGGTCCACAGTGCGCGCCTGTTTGTCCCACAGCTCGTTTACCTTGGTATCGTTATCGTTGCCGGAGAAGTTCAGGGATGACCCCTTGGTGAAGAAGCGTCCGATAGCGTGGGGGTCGGCGGTAAGGGTGGCCGGCGGGTAGACCATGGCTTGGTGCTGGGCCTTGCGCCCGTTCTCCCAGAAGACAGCGTCCTCCAGCACCTGCACGTTAGCCGTGATGCCGATCTTGGAGAGCTGGTCCGTCATGAAAACAGCCCCCGTCTTGGTCACCTGGTTGCCGCGCGACAGGATAGTCATGCTGAACCCGTTGGGGTAGCCCGCGTCAGCAAGCAGCTTCTTGGCGTCCGCGATGTCCTGGTCTTTGGGCTGGCGGAACCCCGGCATCTTCAACAGCTCATCGCGGGGGATGCCCCAGTCGGAGAAGGGGAAGTACGTGCCAACGATGCCGGCGCCCTCCCCGACGACCTTGACGGCCGCCTGGCGGTCAAGGCTCAGGCTTATGGCCTGGCGGACCCGCAGGTCTTTCAGGGGCGCGTTGCGCATGTTCATGAAGAACCACGGCCCCAGGACGGTGGGCGAGGCCACGAATCGCATCCCCGGCACTTCTTTTTTGAGGGTCTCCATCTCGGTCGGGGTCACTGCGGAGTAGGTGCGGCCGCTCTGCTTCGCCTGGCCGGTCCTCAGCGCCGCGAGCCGTGTGGCGGGGTCCTTGATGACGAACACCGAAATGCCGTCCAAGTACGGCCTGCCCTGGACCCAATAGCTCTCGTTCTTGACCAGATCAAAGCTGACGCTGGGGGTATAGGACTTGAACTTGAACGGGCCTGACCCCATCACCGTTGTCTTCATGTCGCCGTTTTTCTCGACATAAGCCTTCGAGAAGATGGGCGTGAAGTTGACGACAAGGGTGGAGACGAGAGGCGCGAAGGCGTATTTCATCGTGAGCGTGACGGTGTCATCTCCCACGGCCTGTACCTTGTCCATAGCAACGAGCAGGTCGGCGGAGGCGCTCAGTCCCCCCTTGGGCGGACTCTTCATCCGCTCCAGGGAGAAGACGACGTCGGCGGGCGTGAGCGGCGTGCCGTCGTGGAACTTGACGCCCTTGCGCAGCTTGAATGTGTAGGTGAGTGCGTCGGGCGAGACGTTCCATTGTTCCGCAAGCTCGGGCACGATCTTGGACCCGGTCTCGGCGTCGTAGTACAGCAGATTGCTGTAGGCGGGGGAGACCAGCAGGCCAATGTTCATGGACGTCTGCTGTTGCGCGTCGAAGTGGGGAGGGTCCAGGTCTGACGTGATGGTCAGGACGCCGCCGTAGCGCGGGCGCTCGGGTGTCGCCGTAGCGGGGGCGGCGGCGGTCGGGCGCGCGGCGGGCGCGGCGGGCGCGACAGGCGCCGCGG
>JAUSIH010000041.1 GCA_030648205.1 Dehalococcoidia bacterium
AGCTCAGGGCGAGCGGAACACCGCCCGCCGCTCATGGTGAGCCTGTCAGACGTGCTCAGTGTGGCTCATACGGGCCATGAGCGCTTTGAATGTGTCCGTTCCAGAGTGGAGGGAAGGGTGTCCAGAGGGACCCACCCTCTGACGGGGGCACCGGGGGTGTCCCCTGGGAATCTTTCGTTCCCCATCCTCGGAGAAGGACGGGGGCTAGAGTCTATCCGACAACCGTGCCCCTGAGGAGAGTGCAGAGAGGGCGACGCCCTTTTTGCTGGGGGTCTGGGGGTATCCCCCAGGAGTTTTTCTCCCCCTTCCAGGAAAGGAAGGGGGACCAAGGGGGATGGCTCCCAAGATGTGGAGGGGAAATCAGCAGGGTAGAACCTCCAGGTAACGCGATTGCGAAAGCACTACAATAGTTTCCTGAGTTTCCTGGCGGGAGGTAAGAACGAGCATGTCCACGAACGATACAGGACTACAGGACAAGTGGGCGCTCATCCTGGGCGCATCCAGCGGCTTTGGTGGAGCGACGGCCATTGAGCTGGCGCGCCACGGCATGCACATCTTCGGCGTGCACCTGGACATGCGCAGCACCCTGCCCAACGCGGAGAAGATCGTCAAGACCATTGAAGGGATGGGCCGGCGCGCCGTGTTCTTCAACACGAACGCGGCCAGCCCGGAGAAGCGCAAGGTGGTAGTCGGCAAGATGCAGGCCGCGCTTGCGGAGGCGGGGACGCCGGACGGCGTACGCGTCGTGCTCCACTCGCTGGCCTTCGGCACGCTCAGGCCGTACATCGGCGCGTCCGCGGAGGAGTCCATCACGCAGGCGCAGGTGGAGATGACCGCGGACGTGATGGCCAACAGTCTGGTCTATTGGGTCCAGGACATGGTGTTCAGCGGCATGCTGGGTCGCGGCGGGCGCATCTACGCCATGACCAGCGCCGGATCGGAGCGGGTCATCACCGACTACGGCGCTATATCGGCGGCCAAGTGCGCGCTGGAGTCGCATATTCGCCAGCTCGCTTGCGAGCTGATGAAGCGGGGCATCACCGCCAACGCCATTCGGGCGGGGGTCACGGACACGCCCGCCCTGCGGAAGATACCGTCCCACGCGCAGCTCATTGAGTACGGAAGCAAGCGCAATCCGGGCGGACGCATGACCACGCCCGAGGACGTGGCGAAGGCCCTCGCCCTGCTGGCCCAACCGGGCAGCCAGTGGATCAGCGGCAACATCATCAACGTGGACGGCGGCGAGCAGATTGTCGGGGGTTAGCTCTCCAAACTGTGAGGTGGTCGCGAGCCTGGAGTGGCCTCTGGGGTAGTGGCTGATGATAAGGTCGTGGTTTTCCAGTATCCGTGTCCGGCTGCTGTTGCTGCTGGCCCTCCTTTTCGTCTGCGCACTGGTGATCATGGTCTATTCCGCTCTGGAGCGCCGCGAGCGCGCCGCCAGGGACGCGGAAGATGACGTGGCGCTCCTCGCCCGCGTCACGGCGGTCCAGCACGAGCAGACGCTGGAGAGCGCCCGTAATCTTCTTGTCACCCTCGCTCAGCTTTCGGAGGTGCGGGACGGGGACGCAGTCCAGTGCAGTGCGCTGTTCGCGCGTCTCCTGAAGGGATTCCCATCCTACACGAACTTCTCTCGAGCGGACATGTCCGCTCGTAACTCTTGCAGCGCTGTCCCTGCAAATCCGCCGGTGAACGTAGCGGACCGGGACTATTTCCAGCGGGCGATTCAGACGCGCGACTTCGTCGTGGGCCAATACCAGGTTGGCCGTGCGAGCGGCAAGCCCACAATCCCCATGGGGTATCCCGTGCTGGATGACACGGGCGTTGTGCGGGGTGTGGTGATAACAGGCATAGACCTCACGTGGCTCACTCAACTGGCGTCCAAAGCCAGTCTTCCGCCGGGTGCGTCTCTCACTCTTCTGGACGCGAATGGAACGGTGGTCGTGCGCTACCCGGATGATGGAAGGTTCGTCGGTGCAAGCGTCAGCGATAGGCCCGTGTTCAAGATAATCCTCGAAAAAAGGGGTGAAGGCAGCGCCCAGTCTGTTGGGCTGGATGGCACTCCACGTCTCTATGGCTTTACTCGGCTGCGCGGCACGCCGCCGGGGGGCGAGCTGTACTTGGCGATCGGCGTCACCTCGGCGTCCATCTACGGGCCGATAGACGCGGAGTTGGTGCGGAATCTCGTGCTGGTCGTTGTGGGCTCTCTTGCCGGGCTGGCGGCCATGTGGTGGTCAATGGAGCGGCTGGTCATCCATCCCGTTCAGCGACTCGTCCGCGCCACGGCGCGAGTCGCCGGCGGCGACCTCTCCGCGCGCGCGGGCGGGCCATACAAGACGGGAGAAATAGGCGCTCTTGCCCACGCCTTCGATAAGATGGTACGCATGCTCCAGGCGCGCGAGGAGGAGACGCGACAGGCGGAAAGAAGGCTGCACCAGAGCGAGGAGCGTTTTCGAAGCCTTGCGGAGAATGCGCAGGACATCATCTACCGGTACCGTTTGATGCCGACGCGTGGCTTTGAGTACGTCAGCCCCGTCGTCACCCCGATTACCGGCTATACGCCACAGGAATACTACGCCGACCCTGATCTGTACCTCAATGTCGTGCACACGGAGGACCGCCATCTCCTGGGGTCGTCGTCGAGGAGCTTTGGCCAGCCTCTCGTCCTGCGGTGGCGCCGCAAGGACGGAACACTGGTCTGGATCGAGGAGCGGAACATTCCGGTGTATGACGCCGGCGGGGGCCTCGTCGCGGTGGAGGGCATAGCGCGGGACGTCACAGACCGCATGCAGCAGCAGCATAGCCTTATCCACGAAGCCTTCCACGACAAGCTGACGGACCTGCCGAACCGGGCGATGTTCCTTGAGCGGCTGGGTCGGACGATGCAGCAGGCCAGGGAAAAGCAGGGCAGGGCGTATGCCGTCCTGTTCATGGACCTGGACAGGTTCAAGCCCGTCAACGACACGCTTGGCCACGAGAAAGGCGACAAGCTTCTCGTCGCGGTGGCGCGGCGTCTGGAGGGCTGCCTGCGCGCGGGCGATATCGTCGCGCGTCTCGGCGGCGATGAGTTCACGATATTGCTGCCGAGCATAGCGGACGTGACGATGGCCAAGATGGTGGCGACGCGTATCCTGGAATCGGTCGCCGCGCCGTTCGACCTGGACGGTCAAGTCGTGCGCGCCACATTCAGTATTGGCATCGCCATGTGCGAAACGCAGCAGTATGAGCAGCCGCAGGATGTTCTGCGGGACGCGGACACGGCCATGTACGCGGCCAAGGCGAGAGGCCGCGCCCGATACGAGGTCTTTGAGCCGTCCATGAGCCCGCATGCATCCAGCTAGCGCGGGCGGCGTGACCACTACGTTTGCAGGCGGGGCGTGACGCGGCGCAAAGATGGACTTGTGCAGCGAGCCGGTGCGGATGGGAGCGTGACGTGGAGACCGTAGTGACCGACCTGCCGATGGTCTGTTCGTCCGTGTGAGCGCATTCAAGTAGCAGGCGGCTGAATGCAGACTATTTATGCCTATAATGACGAAAAGTGGATTGACACTACTGTGCCGGTCTGCTAGAGTTAGGAGTGGCTTAGAATGCCTCCGGTTTGCGGGAGATGCCACACTTGACCGGCACTTCGGGCCGCACGGCCCAACGCGATATTCTCCGGCGACGTCGCCTCGCAGGCCTGTCATGGGCCTCGTCGCGCGAGATGGCGCGTAGTGCAGTATTCTTTTGGCTTTCCCCCGCGGGAACCGAACGCGTTCGGCTCATGTAATTTGTCGAACTAGCAAACTCCGGAGCCTCGGGGGCTTCCCTGCGAAGAACCGTCCCGAGTGCGTCCGGTAACGCAGGGATGGCTATGGAAAAGAACGAGATCATCATCCGACTGGCTGGCGAAGGTGGCGAGGGCGTCATCTCCACCGGCGACATCTTCACTCAGGGCGCCGCGCGCACCGGCTATCACGTCTTCACCTTCCGCACCTATCCCGCCGAGATCAAGGGCGGCCACGCCTGGTACCAGGTGCGGGTGGGAGCGTACCCCGTCCTCTCGATGGGCGATGGCGTGGACGTGATGGTGGCGTTCAACGCCGAGGGCTATTATAACCACAAGCACCTCATCAACAAGGGCGGCGTGCTCATTTACGACCCGGACACGGTCACTCCGGAAGAGAGCAGCTCCGTCATTGCGTATGGCATTCCCTTCAACACCATCGCACGCAAGGAACTGGATTTCTTCCGCGGGAAAAACCTCATCGTCACTGGCTTTCTGGCCGGACTTTTTGGCCTGGAGCCTTCGTCTCTGGAGGGGCTCATCCGTAGCCGGTTCGCCCGCCGCGCTGAGCTTCTGGCGAGTAACCT
The DNA here is from genome assembly GCA_030648205.1 of Dehalococcoidia bacterium. NCBI lineage: Bacteria > Bacillati > Chloroflexota > Dehalococcoidia > Dehalococcoidia bacterium. The sequence continues at coordinate 4,351 of JAUSIH010000041.1, forward strand.
CAAGTCTCTGTACGCAGGATACGAGCACGCCACCAAAAAGATAGAGAAGCGCGACCCCTACTTTCTCACACCTGTCGAGAAGATACCGCGGCTGGTGCTGAGCGGCAACGACGCCATCGCCGCCGGCGCTCTGGCCGCGGGCTGCAGGTTCTTCGCCGGTTATCCCATTACCCCGGCGTCCGAGATTCTGGAGACGATGTCGAAGGAGCTGCCCAAGCTCGGTGGCGTCAGCCTCCAGGTCGAGGATGAGATCGCGGCCATCGGCATGGCGGCGGGCGCCTCATTCGGGGGCCTCAAGTCCATGACCGCCACCTCCGGCCCCGGCCTGTCGCTGATGAGCGAGTTCCTGGGTTGGGTCAGCATGTCGGAGACGCCGTGCGTCATCGTTGACTCGCAGCGCGCGGGCCCCAGCACGGGTATGCCGACAAAGCTGGAGCAGGCGGACCTGAACCATGCTCTTTACGCCGGTCACGGTGATTTCCCACGCATCGTCATGGCGGCCGGGTCGGTGGAGGACGCCTTCTTCCGCATCATTGACGCGTTCAACCTGTCCGAGAAGTACCAGATGCCCGCCATCTTTCTCTCGGACCAGTCCCTGTCGCATCGCACCGAGTCTATGCTCAAGCCGGACCTCTCCCGCATCCACGTGGAGGACAGGCTCAGGCCCACCGCCGAACAGCTCAAGGATTACCGGCGCTACGCGGTGACGGAGAGTGGGGCCTCGCCCATGTCCGCCCCCGGCATGGCTGGCGGCGCTTATGTGGCGCCCGGCCTGGAGCACGACGAGAAGGGCCACGTGGACACGCCCCTTCAGTCGCACATCATCATGATGCCCAAGCGCTTCCGCAAGCTGGACGGCGCCAGGAAGGACATGGGACAGCTCTCGCGGCACGGCGCGGCGGACGCTACGATTGGCGTCATTGGCTGGGGTTCGACGGAGGGTGTGATACAGGAGGCCGTGGACCGGGCGAACGCCAGCGGCCATAAGGTGGCTGCTCTCCATCCCAAGCTCCTCAGCCCTCTGCAGGTGGACGACCTGAGGAAGTTCATGGACTCAGTGGAGCATGTTATCGTGCCGGAGGTGAACTACAGCGGTCAGTTCGCGCACTACCTCCGGTCCATCCTTGGCGACAGCGTCGTGCAGCTCAACAAGTACGGAGGGCTCCCGTTCACGCCGGGGGAGATCTTCAAGAAGATAGAAGAGGTGGCGAGAAATGGTAACCAGCGCGGTAACTCTCACCGTTAAAGACTACAAGAGCGACGTCAAGCCCACCTGGTGCCCCGGGTGCGGCGACTTTGCCGTCCTCTCCGCGACCTACAAGGCCCTTGCCGACCTCCAGCTTCGGACAGAGCGGGTGGTGATCGTTTCGGGCATCGGGTGCTCGAGCCGCATTCCGTACTTCCTCTCGACGTACGGCGTCCACAGCCTGCATGGACGGGCGCTCCCCATGGCTTCGGGCGTGAAGCTGGCCAACCCGGATATGACGGTGATGGTGATGGGCGGCGACGGCGACATGTTCGCCATCGGCGCGGGGCACATGCCGCACGCGGCGTCCCGTAACTTGGACCTGACCACCGTCTGCATGGACAATCAGATTTACGGCCTGACCAAGGCCCAGGCTTCACCCACATCCAAGATCGGGCAGGTGACCAAGTCGACGCCCTATGGCGTGGCGGCCAAGCCCATCAATCCCTTGCTGACAGTGCTTGCCGCCGGCGCAACCTTCGTGGCCCGAGGCTACTCGGCCAAGCCCAAGATGCTCGCGGAGCTCTTCGTGGCGGGCATCAAGCACAAGGGCTTCTCCTTCATCCACGTCATCAGCCCATGCACCGAGTTCAACAACACGTACAGTTTCTACGATGCGCAGGCGACTGATTTGCCCGCGGATTGGGACAAGAGCGATCTGCAGAAGGCCATGGGTCTGGCTATAACCGAGGAGAAGCCGCACCTGGGCGTCTGGTATGAGACGGAGCGGCCCGTGTTGGACCAGGTGCTGCACAGCCTGGAAAAGGAGATCAAACCCTTCGACACTAGCGCTTATTTGAAGCGCTTCGAGTAGGGCTTTCCGCGCGCCCGGCATCGGGAGGCGGCACCAGGGCGAGAAGAAGGGCCGTGGAAACGAGGGCGACCGCCGCGCCCACCAGGAACGGCGCCGAGTGGTTGACCTCCTGCCAGAGGAAGCCTGCAATCAGGCCCGCGGGCAGCACGGGCAGACCCGCCGCCACGTAGTACAGACCGTACGCCGAGCCGCGCCGGGCCGAAGGCACCAGGTCCGCCACAAATGCGCGGCTCGTCCCGTCAGTCAGCCCCAGGAAAGCCCCGTACAGGACGAACAGCGCCAGCACCTGCCATTCCATGTGCGCCAGGCCAAACCCCAGTGAGACAGCGCCCGCAACCGCCCATCCCGTCGCAAGCACCGTCCTGCGGCCCACCTTGTCCGACGCTTTGCCCGCGTAGTACGCAACGCCCGTGTACAGGGCGTTCATCGCCGCCAGCAGCAACAGGACCTGAACCACCGTGAGGCCGAGGGTCTGGGCGCGCAGGATGTAGAACACGATACTGACGTTGCCCAACGAGAACAGGGCGACGATGCCCAGAAACCGCGCGTAAGACCTCTTTGCGATAGCGTATGTGTGCGCGGGGGGCGGATCGTTGGACGCATGGGCCGGTTGCCGTGCGGCATGGCGACGCGGCTCGTGGACCGCGACCGCGACCACCAGCGCCGCAAGCAGGGCGGGGACCAGCGCCATGCCCGCGATGATGCGGAACGTGCCTTCTTGCAGCAGGTCAGCGTTCCCTTGAGTCAGATAGACCACGCCCGCCGCCATGAGCAGTCCCGCCATTGCTCCCGCCGTGTCCATCGCCCGGTGGAAGCCGAAGGCCCGCCCTCGCTCGCTTTGCGCCACGGAGTCCGCCAGCAGGGCGTCCCGCGGCGCCGACCGCGCGGCCTTGCCCAGCCGGTCCACGAAGCGAATCGCCAAGACCGCTGACCACGACTGGGCGATGACAAGGAAGGGCCGGGCTGCCCCGGCCAGCGCATAGCCCAGCGTCGTGGGCAACTTGCGGTTGCCCGTGCGGTCGCTCACCCATCCGCTGACGGTGCGCAGCACGATGCCCGTGCTCTCCGCCAGGCCCTCCACCAGGCCGATGATGCTCCCCTTCACCCCCAGCACGTTGGCGAGAAAGAGCGGCAAGAGGTTTTGAATCATCTCGCCGGACATGTCCATGAGGAGGGCGGCGACGCCGAGGAAGAAGACATTAGGCGAGAGTCCCCAGAAGCGGCGCTCCCGGGGCGGTGCGGAAGATGACATAGCCCCAGTATACAGTCCGCGTGGCTGTTTTCGTAGTCGTATCCGCTCCCGTGTGCTATACTACCGGCATGTCGCGGAAAGTCTCCCATCTGCTCTCCATATCCGACCTCACCTCTCAGGACATCTGGCGGCTCATCCGCACGGCGGGAACGCTCAAAGGGGTGCGCAGCGGCGCTCTGGCGGGCCGTACCCTGGGTCTGCTGTTCCAGAAGCCGTCCATGCGCACGCGGGTCAGCTTTGACGTCGCCATGTACCAATTGGGCGGACGGGCTATTTATCTCTCCCAGGCCGAGGTGGGTCTGGGCACGCGCGAGTCCGTGCGCGTAGTGGCGCGCGTGCTCTCGCGCTACCTTGACGGCATTGTGGCGCGGGTGTACACCCACAAGGATGTGGAAACGCTGGCGCGGTACGCGGACGTGCCCGTCATCAACGGCCTTTCGGACGTGGAGCACCCCTGCCAGGCGCTGGCGGACCTGATGACCATTTACGAGAAGAAGGGCGCTTTGAAGGGACTGACCATTGCTTTCCTGGGCGACGGCAACAACTGCGCCGCCAGCCTCGCGCTGGGCGCAGCCATGCTCGGTGCCAACTTCCGCATCGGGTCGCCGAAGGGCTACTGGCTGAGCAACGACGTGGTGGGCCGCGTCCGCAAGTATGCCGAGGCCGCCGGCGCGCAAGTCCTTTGCACAGACGACCCGGACGACGTTGTGCGGGACGCGGACGTCGTCTACACGGACGTCTGGATCAGCATGGGCCAGGAGGATACGGCGGAACGCCGCCGCGCGGTTTTTGCGCCGTATCGGGTGACGGACAAAGTCCTGCTCAAGGCCCGCCCGGGCGCGATCTTCATGCATCCCCTTCCCGCTCACCCGGGCGAAGAGATCACTGCGGACCTTCTCGAGCATCCCCAGTCCGTGGTGTACGACCAGGCGGAGAACCGCCTGCATATTCAGAAGGCCCTTCTGCTGGAACGTCTGGGGACCGGAGCCAGCGAAATCAGGCCTTCCTAGTCACTGGCAGGACCATTTATGCGCAGACCCATCGTTGCCCTGGTCGGTCGCCCTAATGTGGGCAAGTCCACCCTGTTCAACCGTCTCGTTGGCGCGCGCGTCGCAATTGTCGCGGACGCTCCGGGCACGACGCGTGACCGCGTCAACGCCGAGACCAGTTGGGCGGACAGGCGTTTTGCCTTGGTGGACACGGGCGGCATAGAGGCCGAACCGTCGTCGGGGCTGCGTGTGCAGGTGAGAGAGCAGGCGGAGACGGCCATCCGGGAGGCGGACGTGGTGGTGTTCCTGGTGGATGCGCGGGACGGCCTGACCTCCGAGGACTTGACCGTCGCCGATATTTTGCGCAAGTCAAAGAAGCCGGTTATCCTCGTGGCCAACAAGGCGGACAACGAGACCCGGCGGCAGAACACAGTGGAGTTCTACGCCCTGGGACTGGGGGAGCCGCTGTCAATCAGCGCGTATCATAACATCGGCGTGTCGGACCTGATGGACCAGGTGGTCGAGCGCCTGCCGCCCGCGCCTCCGGAAGAGCCGGATAGTGAGGTCATGAAGCTGGCCATCGTGGGCCGGCCCAACGTGGGCAAGTCCATGCTGCTGAACGCCATCCTGGGCGAAGAGCGGTCCATCGTGAGCGAGACGCCGGGCACTACCCGGGACGTGATTGATACGACGTTTACCTTCCAGGGCGAGCCTCTTGTTCTGCTGGACACGGCGGGCATTCGCCGCAGCGGCAGCGTCGAGTCGGGCGTCGAGCGCGCGAGCGTCCTGCGGGCGATGCGCGCTATCGAGCGGGCGGACGTGACGCTGCTGGTGCTGGACGCTTCGGAGCTGGGCACGGCCCAGGACGCACACGTGGCCGGCTACGTGTTGGAGGCGTACAAGGGCCTAGTGCTGACCGTGAACAAGTGGGACCTGGCGGAGAAGCTCGGACTAGACGAGGAAAAGGCGGTCGCGATCGTGCGTCATCGCTTCCGGTTCATCCCCTGGGCGCCCGTTGTCTTCGTGTCGGCGCTGGCGGGCACGGGTATAGAAAAGGCGCTGACCCAGGCGCGGGAGGTCTATCAGGAGCGGACGCGTCGAGTGTCCACCGCCCTGCTGAATACCTTGATGATGCGCGCCGGATCCCGGCAGGCGCCTCCTATGGTCAAAGGGCGGCGTCTGCATATCTACTATCTGACTCAGCCCGCGGTCAACCCTCCGACATTCGTATTCTTTGTCAATGATCCCGACCTGCTTCACTTCTCCTATCAGCGGTTCCTGGAGAACGTCATCCGGGAGGCCTTTGGGTTTGCCGGGACACCCATTCGGCTGGTGTTCCGGGCGAGGAGTGAGTCATCGTCATGATGCTTGCTCTCGCGGCCCTGCTGGGCTATCTCCTGGGCGCCTTTCCAACGGGCTATCTGGTGGGATGGTTCGTGGGGCGCACGGACGTGCGTGACCACGGCAGCGGGAGCACCGGTGCGACAAACGTCGCGCGAAAGCTTGGTTTTGGGTGGGCCGCCGCGGTGATGGCCGTGGACGTGGGCAAGGGCGCTCTGGCCGTCGTGTTGGCGCGCGAGTTGGGGACGGGTGTTCTGGGCGAGGCGCTGTCCGGGCTTGCGGCTGTGGTGGGCCATAGCTGGCCGGTGTACCTGCAATTTCGCGGTGGACGGGGCGTGGCCACGGGCATTGGCACCCTCATGGTCGTCGCGCCGGTGGTGGGGGCCGGGGGCCTTGCCGCGTGGATACTCACGGTGGCGCTGACGCGGTACGTGTCCCTGGGGTCGGTCCTGGGCGTTGGTGTGGTCTTCGTTGTAGGCGTCGTCTCCCTGGTGACCGGCGCACGGTCATGGGAGACGACAGCGTACCTGGTGATTGGCTCCGCCCTTATCATTGCGCGGCACAGGGAGAACATCATCCGGGTGCTCGCGGGCACCGAGCGGAAGCTGGGCCAGCCCGCGCCACCGGTCGCGCCCGCGCCGCCTTCGCCCTCGCCCAAGTTGCGGCCCCAGGCCGGGCCGGACGCAGCGGCCCGATAGTCCGCGGCGACCGCCGGAGAGGACGAAATGTCCCGCGTCGTCATCATCGGCACAACAAGCTGGGGGACCACCCTGGGTATTATCCTGGCGTCCAGAGGACAGGATGTGACCCTCTGGGCCCGCACGCCTGAGGAGGCACGCCGCCTGGCCGCCGACCGCGAGAATAAGCGTCTGCTGCCGGGCTTTTCGTTCTCGGAGCGTCTGCGAGTGACCAGCGCCCTGGCCGACGCCTGCGCCGACACGGATGCCGTGGTCTTCGCCGTCCCGTCGAAGTCCCTGCGCGCCAGCGTACGCGCCGTCCGGTCCCACGTGCCGCCCGACGCGCTGGTCATCAGCGCGACGAAGGGGCTTGAGGTGGACACGGGTAAGCGCATGACGCAGGTGCTCGGGGAGGAGCTGTCCCCCGCCCACCACGCGCGCATTGTGGCGCTGTCCGGCCCCAACCTCTCGCAGGAGATCGTCAGGGGGCTGCCCGCCACGACGGTGGTGGCCTCCCCTGACGCCGCAGTCGCGCGGCAGGCCCAGCAGGTCTTCATCAGCCCGCTTTTCCGTGTTTACACCAGCACGGACGTCGTCGGCGTTGAGCTGGGCGGCGCTTTGAAAAACATCATTGCGCTGGGGGTAGGCATGTGCGAGGGGTTGGGCTATGGGGACAACGCCAGGGCCGCTATTATCACCCGTGGCCTGGCGGAGATAACGCGCCTGGGCGTCGCGATGGGCGCCACTCCTCTGACCTTTGCCGGTCTGGCGGGCATGGGCGACCTTATCGCCACATGCTTCAGCCCGCTGAGCCGCAACCACCACGTGGGCCTGGAGCTTGCCAAGGGGCGGCGTCTGGCGGACATCCTTGAGGGCATGCATCACGTGGCCGAGGGTGTGGACACGACTGCGGCGGCGCGCCGCCTGGCCCGTGAGATAGGGACGGAGATGCCCATCACGGAGACGACCTACCGCGTCCTATTCGAGGGGGCCGATCCTCGGCAGGCGGCGATGGAGCTGATGACGCGAGCGCCCCGTCCGGAGTGGCCGGACCTCCCACGGTAGCCGCCATGTCCGACGCAACACTGGCGCTCATATTTGGTACGTCGTTTGTGGTCGGGCTGTCCGGCGCCATCTCACCGGGGCCTCTGCTCACTCTGGACATTCGCGAGGCGGCGCGCCGCGGGTTTTGGGCGGGGCCGCTCATCGTTCTGGGGCACGGCATCCTGGAGCTTGTCCTGGTCGTGGCGCTGGCGCTGGGGCTGCGCCAGTTCCTTGACCAGAGATCGCTGGTCGCGGTGGTCAGCGTGTTAGGCGGGCTGTTCCTGGTGTGGCTGGGGGTCCAGTTGGTGCGCAGGCCCGGAGGGCTGTCCCTGACTCCCGCGCGGCTGGACGGCGGGCCGAACGGCGGTGGGCGCAACCTGGTGCTGGCGGGCGCTCTGGTGAGCCTGGCGAACCCCTACTGGAGCCTCTGGTGGGCCACCATAGGGCTGGGCTACCTGGTGTGGGCGCTCGGGAGCGGCGTGGCGGGACTTGCGTCGTTCTTCAGCGGGCACATCCTCGCCGACCTGGCGTGGTTCGGGCTGGTAGCCCTTGCCGTCGCCAGCGGGCGCCGCCTCGTGAGCGACGCCGTGTACAGGGGCGTCTCCATTGCATGCGGCGTCTTCATGGTCGTCCTGGGCCTCTACTTCATCGGGTCGGGAACGGGGCTGGTCCGCTAGCCGCCCAGCTCTCCGACGTGGTAGAGCACCGCGGCGGCGGCTACCACTCCCGCCGTCTCCGCGCGCAGGATGCGCTGGCCCAGGCTCACTGTTACCGCGCCGCGACTCCGTCCCATGTCCACTTCGTCCGGCGTGAAGCCGCCCTCCGGCCCGATGAACAGGTTGACAGGCGGATAGTCGCCTCCTTCGTTGGGGGGCAGTCGCTCCGTCAGCGCCCGGCGCAGCCCGATCTGGCGCTCCCTCTCCCAGGGCAGCAGGGACAGTCCCCGGACGCTCTCCCATGCCTTGTCGAACTGTGCGGACGGCAGCAGGCGCGGGATGCTCCCCCGTCCGGACTGCTCCGCCGCCTCCTGGAGAATGCGCCGCCAACGGGACGCTTTGGCTGAGGCCTCGTGCGCCTCTCGCGCCACGGAGCGGGCGCATACGACCGGGGCAAAGGCGCTGACCCCCACCTCTGTACCCTTCTGCAGCACCCACTCGAACTTGTCGGCCTTCAGCGTGCCCTGGTACAGCGTGACGCTAAGCCGCGGCTCCGGCGGCGCGGGTTCCCGCTTCAGCACCCTGCCTTCCACGCCCCTTGACGCGACCTTCACAAGCTCCACGTGGTATTGCCAGCCCTGGTCGTCCAGCAGCAGCACCTGCGTGCCCGCCCGCAGACGCAGGACGCGGGCTATTTGGCGTGCCTGGTCGGACGGGAACGCGACTACTGGGCTGTCCAGGATGTCCGCGGGGACGAAAAAACGGCGCACGTTACGGCTCGCCTCTCTGAGCGACAAGGGCGCGCCAGTCGCTCTCCGCAGCCACCCTGAGTACGTGCGCGCCCAGACTCTCGAATCGCTCCTGCAGAGCCGGGGCCAGGTGATCGAGGATGCCGCCGGCGATGAGCCGGCCTCCGGGCTTGAGCGCGGCCACCAGGTGCTCCGCCATGCCCGTCAGGATGGGGGCGGTGATATTCGCGACGACCACGTCGAATCCGGAGGGCGCGGTGTCGCGCAGGTCATGCGCAAGGGGCAGGGTGCCGCGCGCGACGGTAATGCAGTCGGAAAGCCCGTTCCGCCGGGCGTTGTCCGCCGCCACCGTGACGGCTACGGCGTCAATATCCAGGGCCAGCACGCCGCGTGCTCCCAGCCGGGCCGCGGCGATGGCCAGGATGCCGGAGCCTGTACCCAGGTCCAGGACCTGCTCGTTCCGCAGCGGCGCGGTGTCAAGCTCCAGGAGGCACAGGCGCGTGCTGGGGTGCAGCCCGGTGCCGAAGGCCATGCCGGGGTCAAGCTCGATGATTGCGTCGTCGGGCTGCGGCTGGTACGCGCGCCACGTGGGCTTGATGACCACCCGCCGGCCTATGCGCAGGACGTGGAAGTGCTCTTTCCAGGCGTTGGCCCAGTCCTCCTCGTCCATCTCGCGGAAGACGGGCGCTGAAAAGGGCCACGCCGTCCCCAACAGGCTCAGCACCGCCACGATGTGGCGTCGCTTGTCCTCGAGCTCGTGGTCGTGGGGAAGATACGTCCTGACGGTCACGCGGCCCGGCGCGGGCAGAGGGTACTCCACGCCGTCCAAGGGGGCCGACTGGACACCGCCCTCGATGGCGACGCCGCCGTGGCCGATCTTCTGGAACGCCTCCGCGACCGCCTCCGCGCCTTCGCCGTCCGCCTCAACCGAGACCTCAACCCACTTCATAGGACTTGTGCAATCTCCGCTACTGGCAGCGTTTGAAGTACAAATGGCGCGTCGTCACGAAGGCCAAAGAGACTGGTGCGCCTAGATGAGAAACCGAATCAATGCGACGAAATGCGGCGAATGACTAGCTGGAAAGGACGTCCTTGATCTTGTCAAAGAGGCCCTTGTCACTCGCGTCGCAGGGCTTGTCCAGCACCTTGGACAGCTCCTGAAAGAGCTTGCGCTGCTGCGGTGTCAGCGCGTCCGGCACCAGCACCCGCGCAATTACAAGTTGGTCGCCGCGGCCTCTGCCCCGAATTTGAGCCACGCCTTTGCCCTTCATTCGGAAGGTCTGCCCATGCTGTGTGCCCGGCGGGACCCGCAGATCGGTCTGCCCGCCCAGCGTGGGTACACTGACGGTATCGCCCAGCGTGGCCTGGGCCACGTTCAAGGGCAGGTCGTAGAGGATGTGATCGCCCTCGCGGCGGAAAACGGCGTGGGCCTGCACGTGGATGCTGATATAAAGGTGGCCCGTCGGGCCGCCGTTCCATCCGGCGTCGCCCTCGTTGGAGAGCCGTATCTGTGATTCGTCGTCAATGCCCGCGGGGATTTTCACCACCAGGCGGCGGCTCTGCCGCTCTTTGCCCGTGCCCCGGCACGGAGCGCAGGGGTTCGTGATGACCTGGCCCGCGCCCTGGCAGCGGCTGCACGTCGCCACGTGGACGAACTGGCCGAAGACGCTCTGCTGGTAGCGCCGGACCTGGCCCTGGCCGTTGCAGGTGGCGCAGCGGGACTTGCCGGAGCCGGGCTTGGCGCCGGAGCCGTTGCACAGGGCGCACGTCTCAAGGCGGGAGAACTCGACCTCTTTTTCGCAGCCGAGGGCCGCCTCTTCAAAGCTGATGTCCAGGGCGACGCGCATGTCCTCGCCGCGTTGCGCCGCGGGGCGATTGCGGCCCGGCGCGCCGCCGAAGAACGAATCGAAGATGTCGCCGAATCCCCCGAACGGCTCCGTTCCCTCGAAGCCGCGGCCTCCGACGGCCGCGCCGACGCGCCCAAACCGGTCGTAATGGGCGCGCTTCTCCGCGTCGCTGAGGATTTCGTAGGCCTCGTTGATCTGCTTGAACTTGTCCCCGGCACCTGCCTCTCTGTTCCTGTCGGGGTGGTGCTGGAGGGCAAGTTTACGGAAGGCCTTCTTGATGTCCTCCTCCGACCCGTCGCGGGGGACACCGAGCACCTCGTAGTAGTCGTGATGGTTGCCTGAAGCCATGGCTATCCTTTCCGCCTGAACTTTCATTCTAGCAGGGCGCCAGGGGCCTATCAACTGGCGTGCAATGGCGCGACTGCGGCGCACGTGAGCGCCGTGTCATTCCGAGCGCAGCGAGGAATCTCCCTGGACGCTGCGGCGGGAGACCCCTCGTTTCACTCGGGGTGACAGCGCGGCGTACCTCTCCTCTTTCCTCCCCTCTCCGTATTACGGAGAGGGGATAGAGGGGTGAGGTTCTGACCGTTGCGCGGATAAGTGCCGCTATGCCCTTACAAGGTCTCGGCAGCACATGCCGCGCGGCTCGGAGGCGAGAGGCCGTGTTGCGGGCGCCTCCCCACTGTGCTAGATTCTGCACCAGATCGTCATGCGCGGCCTTCAGGCTGACGCTGCACGATGGACAGGAGACGAACGTGGCGTTAGACATCAAGCCCGGCAATATTGTGGCGGTGCTGTCAGGCAAGGCGAAGGCGACGACGTCAGAGGCGTGGTCGCGCGCGCTGGACACGGTCTGGCCGCAGCAGCAGGCGGTCCTCCGTGCGCAGAAGGGTTTCATTGACTGCAAGGCGCTCTGGAACATTGAGAACAACCAGGAGATACTCGTCCTGGCGTACTGGAACTCGCTGGTGGAGCGCCTGGCCTACGAGAAGTCCGCGGCGGCGAGGCCGCGCGCTCTTATGGAGACGACGCTCCAGGGGCCTCCCCCGCGTCCCAAGTTCGAGGTGCTCCAGTCGCGCGGCGCGGGTCTTGACAGAATCAAGGAAGGGCATATCGTCGCCATCATGTCCGCCAAGTCCCGTGCTCCGACGCGGGACGAGTACGCGCGGGAGATAGCCCGCATCTGGGACAAGGCAACGCGGCCTTTGGAAACGCAGAAGGGTTTTCTGTCCGCTCAGGTGCTCTACAACATCGAGGGCACGCGCTTGGCCCACGTCATGGGCTTCTGGGCGACCCTGGAACAGCGACTCGCCTATGAGGGGAGCATCTCCCGGCAGGTGCGCGGTCCGTTCGAGAGCATCACGGAGTCGCCTTATCCCCGGCCGAAGTACGTGGTCGTCAAGTCCATGTAGCGTGGTCGTTCACCGTCAGGCTGTGTCTCCCATGTCCCGCACACAACGGACAAAGGCTCCGGCTGTCATTCTTGTGCATGGCGGCGTTGGCTCACCGCTCTCATGGCAGGACGGCTGCCAGAGGGCCGTCGAGGCCGCGCGCGTCGTCCTCCAGCGCACGGGCGACGCCCTCGCCTCCGCCGTGGAGGCGGTGCGCGTCATGGAGGACGACGGACGCTTCAACGCAGGCTGCGGCTCCAGCTTGCGCCTGGACGGCAAGACCGTGGAGATGGACGCCGCGGTCATGGACTCTCGCGGCAAGCTGGGCGCCGTCGCCGTTGTCAGCAATGTCAAGAACCCGGTGCTGGTGGCCCGCGCCGTGGCGGACACACCGCATGTCGCGGTGGCGGGCCAGGGCGCGACAGCGCTGGCCCGAGGGCTGGGGCTATCCGGGGCCTTTCGCGTTTCCAGCTTCGCTCGGGAGCGCTGGCGATGGTGGCAGGGCGCGCTTCAGCGACGCCGCGCCGGCGAGGTTCCCGAGGCCTGGCGCGGCTTCGATTTGCGGCGACATTGGAACTTCCCTGGGCCGTATGCCGCTCTGTTTCAGCCGCTGGATACCGTCGGCGTGGTGGTGCGCGCGCCGGACGGCGGCTTTGCCGTTGCCTCGTCCACAGGCGGGGCCAGCCCCATGCTGCGGGGCCGCGTGGGCGACGTGCCTTTCATAGGCTGCGGCTTTTACGCCGGGCAGAGCGGCGCGGTGGCCGTCACCGGCGTCGGCGAAGAGATTATCCGGCGCATGCTGGCCCGCGTCGTGTATGACCGCATCGTCGCGGGGGCCGCGCCGCAGGCCGCGTGCGAGGAGGGCGTTGCCCTGCTGTCGGAAGAGGTGGCCGTGGGGGCGATCGCGGTGTCGGCCACGGGGCAGGGCATCGCCGCGAACCGGGAGATGGCCTGCGCCGACGTGGCGTTTCCGGTAACTGTGTCGAAAGCACGGGGAACTCGCCGATAAGCGGAACGCGGAGGAGAGGTACCCGGCCTCGGCGGACAGCGCGCCGCGAGTGCTACGGAGTGGCCGGGGGGTTGGGGTGGGAGTCGCGCACGCTGCCGACCATTTCGCTCATCACTGACGCAAGGTAGCGGACGGCGGCGATGGTCTGGCGGTATTGCATGCGGGTCGGTCCCAGGATGCCGATAGCTCCGCCGGTCTCGCCTTCCCCGTACCGCGCCACGATGATGGAGCACGGACGCAGGGCCTGCTCATGATTCTCCGCGCCGATGACGATGCAGAAGTCCTGGTCACTTGGCGCGCTCTCCCAAAGGGAGGCCAGTGTCTTCTGGTCTTCAAAGGCTTCGACGAGGGCGCGCGCCATGTGGGCGTTGGCGAACTCCGGCTGGCTGAGCACGTGGCGCATTCCGGCAGTCACCGTCTCCTCATAGGAGCGCGCTTCCTCCGCCCGCATGAGAAGTAGTACGGCGTCCACCACCTGCTCCTCTCGCTCAGGCAGGCCCTTCGCCGCTGCGGCGACCTCCTGAAGGGATTTCCCGCAGAGCCGCTCGGTGAGCCGGTGGCCGAGGGCCATGAGGGCGTCCTGCGCGCTGGCCTCCTTGAACTTGATTACCTGCCGCCGAATCTTCGCCCCCTGCAGGACCAGCACCAGGAGTGCCGACGGGGCGTCCAGCTCGACCAGCTCCACGTGTTTGAGCCGCACCTGTGACGTACTGTGCGGCCGAGCGAACGCCAGGTTACGCGCCAGGTTGGAGAGGACGCTGGCGGAAATCCGGGTCCAGGCCTCTGGGCTTTGCTCCACGGGGTTGAACTGGCTGCGGACCAGGCGCTGGGCTTCGGGGGCCAGGACGGGGTCGCCCAGCATGACTTCAACGTAATAACGATAGCCCTTGTCCGCGGGAACGCTGCCCGCCGAGGTGTGAGGCCGCACGATATAGCCGGCTTCCTCCAGGGTGGCCATCTCGTTGCGGACGGTGGCCGGGCTGACTCCGAGGTCGTGTTTGAGCACAACGCTTTGCGAGGCTACCGGGGTAGCTGTCTGGACATACTCAGCTACAATGATCTTCAGGACGATTTCCTGACGTGATGTAAGCATAGCTGCCTCGCAAGCGACGCAGAAGCGTCGTTCCGGGAAGGTCTTCCCTCAGGGGGAAATGTAGCACCTGGTTTTCCAGCCTGTCAAGCGTGACGCGGGGATGCCGTTGACAGCGTTCGCGGGGCGTCTCTATAATAACACTATCAGTCTCTGGGTGTCTCAATGCTTTTCGGCTGCTCCGCGATGATATCGTCTATGGCATGGTTGCCGATATACAGGGTTTATCCGCGCGGGGAGCGCGAGGCCGGGTTAACTTCTCACCTCTCGTCCCGTTCGGCGCTCAAGCTGTACGTGCCATTGTGACAGAGCGAGTGTATAAAGAGTAGATGAAGCGAGAACAGGCAACGTCGCCGCGGGTGTCTCCCTTGTTATCAGGGAGACCGAGGGCTAGATGACCAAGTACCTCTTTGTGACGGGTGGCGTCGTAAGCTCCGTGGGCAAGGGCGTCACCGTCGCATCCCTGGGACGGCTCCTGAAAAGTCGTGGCATCTCTGTCTCCGTTCAAAAGCTCGATCCCTACCTCAACGTTGATCCAGGCACCATGTCCCCCTATCAACACGGCGAGGTGTTTGTCACCGCCGACGGGGCGGAGACGGACCTGGACCTGGGCCACTACGAGCGCTTTATTGACGTGAACCTCACCCATCTGTCCAACGTGACTGCGGGCGGCATCTACCGCTCCGTCATCGAGAAGGAGCGGCGCGGCGACTATCTGGGAGGCACTATTCAGGTCGTGCCGCACGTGACCAACGAGATAAAGGAGCGCATAAAGGGGCTCGCTCGGGAGAGCCAGGCGGACGTGGTGGTGGTGGAAGTGGGTGGCACCGTCGGCGACATTGAGGGGTTGCCCTTCTTGGAAGCCATACGGCAGATGCGGGGTGATGTGGGCCGCGACAACGTCCTCTATATTCACGTGACGCTTCTGCCGTATATCTCCACGACCGGCGAGCTCAAGACGAAGCCCACCCAGCACAGCGTCAAAGAGCTACGCAGCCTGGGCATCCAGCCGGACGTCATCGTCCTGCGCAGCGATCACCCCGTGGCTGAGGATGTCAAGACGAAGATAGCCCTGTTCTGCGATGTGGAAAGGAAAGCGGTGGTACCTCTCCTGACAGCACAGACGGTCTATGAGGTGCCCGTCATCCTGGAGGACGCGGGCCTGGGCGACTTCGTCTGCGATGCGCTCAGCCTCAAGGCCAGCGCCCGCGATATGACCGAGTGGCGGGCAATGGTGCAGCGCATCAAGGCGCCGAAGGAGCCGCTGGAGATCGCCATCGTCGGCAAGTACGTGGAGCTGCCGGACGCCTATATGTCCGTGCGAGAAGCCCTCCGCCACGCCGGGCTTTACCACAACAGAGATATTCAGGTACGCTGGGTCCATTCCGAAGAGGTGGAACGCACCGGGCCGGAGAGTCACCTGCGGTCGGTGAGCGGCATCGTCGTGCCGGGCGGGTTCGGCCCGCGTGGCATCGAGGGGAAAATTCAGGCAATCCACTACGCCCGCGAGAACAAAGTGCCGTACTTGGGACTTTGCCTTGGCATGCAGCTCATGGTGATTGAATATGCGCGGGACGTCCTCAACCTGAAGGGCGCCAACTCCACGGAGTTCAACGAGAAGACGCCCTATCCCGTCATTGACCTGATGCCGGAGCAGCGGAGTATTCGGGAAAAGGGTGGGACAATGCGTCTGGGCACGTACCCCTGCCACATGACGCCCGAGACATGGGCCTACAGGGCCTACGGCGAGCCCGTGGTGCATGAGCGCCACCGCCATCGCTTTGAGTTGAACAACGCCTACCGGGAAGCGCTGGAGAAAGCGGGCCTCATTGTCGGGGGCCAGTCGCCGGACCACCGGCTGGTGGAAATCATGGAGGTGACGGGTCATCCCTTCATGGTGGGCGTGCAGTTCCATCCCGAGTTCCTGTCCCGACCCAACAGGCCTCAGCCGTTATTCCGAGAGTTTGTTGGAATGGCGAAGAGCGTTGTTCGTGAAGGCGGGCAGCCGCGACTACCCCTGGAAGCAGCGAACCCCGTCCTGATAGTGCCGGGGCTGGACAGAGCCGTCCGTCCTGTGCTAGAATAGCGAGAGGAAGAATGCACCTCTTCCTGGACACAGCTAACATTGATGAAATCCGCCGCGGCGCCAGCATGGGCGTCATCAGCGGAGTTACCACAAATCCCTCCCTCGTCGCTAAAGAAGGCCGTTCTGACCTCAAGTCCGCGCTCCTCGAAATAGCCTCTGTCGTCAATGGGCCTATCTCCATAGAAGTGATCGCCCAAGACCTTGAAGGCATGATAGGGGAAGCCCGAGAGATAGCGACGTGGCATCCCAACGTAGTGGTCAAGATACCGGTGACAGCTATGGGGCTGGAAGCTATTTCCATCCTCTCGCGCGAGGGCATCAAGATTAATATGACCCTGACCTTCTCCGTCAACCAGGCGCTGCTTGGCGCGCTGGCGGGCGCAACGTACATCAGCCCCTTCGTGGGTCGCCTGGACGACGAAGGACACGACGGGATGGCAATGGTCGCGGAGGTTGCCCAGATATTCAAGCACTATGGACTGGGGACGAAGGTCCTGGCGGCAAGCATCCGGCATCCGCTCCACGTTATCGCGGCGGCCAAGGCGGGAGCGGACATAGCTACCATCCCCTACAAAGTCCTTACCCAGATGGTCCACCACCCGCTGACCGATGTGGGTATTGTGCGCTTCAACGAAGACTGGCAGCGGCTGGTCCGGTCTCGGTAGGCCGGCACACCTCTGTCTTCTGCTACGTGGTTGGCCCGATAGTACGCAATGGGGAGCGAGTGCGCGCCCCGTTCAAGGGAAGTTCTATGCAGAATGAGATAGGCGCCCAGGACATGGAAACCAAGTCCCGAGAGGAACTGGCGGAGATCGCCAGGGAGCTTGGGATTCAGGGCTACGCCACCCTCAAAAAAGAAGACTTGATCTACCGGCTGACCCAGCACGTCCGCACGGAGCAGCCGCCCGCGGTGGCCGCGCCTCCAAACCAGCTCACCCGCGGAGGCGTGCTGGAGATTGTGGACGAAGGCTACGGTTTCCTGCGGACCGACGGGCTGCGTCCCGGCATCCACGATGTCTATGTCTCGCAGTCGCAAATCCGCCGGTTCGGCCTGCGCACGGGGGACAGCGTCACCGGCCAGGTGCGTCCGCCGAAGGAGGGGGAGAAGTACTTCGGCCTCCTGAGGGTGGAAGCGGTCAACAGCCTGGACCCGGAGCAGGCGCGCAGCCGCGCCTACTTCGACGGCCTCACCCCCATTTTCCCGCGCGTTCACCTCAGGCTGGAGACTACCCAGCAGAACATCTCACAGCGCATGATAGACCTGGTCTCTCCCATTGGCCGGGGCCAGCGCGGCCTGATCGTCTCTCCGCCCAAAGCGGGCAAGACCATGCTCCTCAAGCACATCGCCGATGGCATCATCACGAACCACCCTGACAACGTGCACCTCATGATCGCGCTCATCGGCGAGCGTCCCGAGGAAGTGACCGACTGGAAGCGCACCGTCCCCGCGGCGGAGGTGTTCAGCTCCACGTTCGACGAGCCTGTCGAGGACCATACACGCGTCGCGGAGCTGGCCCTGGAGCGCGCCAAGCGCCTGGTGGAGAGCCGGAAGGACGTGGTCATCCTTCTGGACAGCATCACGCGGCTGACCCGCGCCTATAACCTGGTCATGCCGTCCTCCGGGCGCACCCTGTCCGGCGGCATTGACCCTGTCGCCCTGTACCCGCCCAAGCACTTCTTCGGCGCGGCGCGGAACGTGGAGGAGGGTGGGAGCCTCACCATCATCGGCACATGTCTGGTTGACACCGGCAGCCGCATGGACGAGGTCATCTACGAGGAGTTCAAGGGCACGGGCAACATGGAGCTTCACCTGGACCGCAAGCTGGCGGACAAGCGCATCTTCCCAGCCATAGACATCCAGCGCAGCGGTACGCGACGTGAGGAGTTGCTTCTGGAGGAGGGCGTGCTGCAGAAGGTGTGGCTATTGCGCCGCATGGTGGTTGTCATCGGCCAGGACGCCATGCATCCCACGGAAGCGGCGGAGCGCGTCGTTGCGCGCATGGCCAAGACCGCCAACAACGCGGAGTTCCTCGCGACCCTGGGCAAAGCCGAGGTGTAACAGGACTGTAACAACGATGGGCGGAGCGGAAGTCCCGCTCATCCTGAGCCAGTCGAAGGACAAGCTCACCATGATGGTTCGACAAGCTCACCATGAGCGGACGGGGCGCACCGCTCATCCTGAGCCAGTCGAAGGATGAGACGGGCGAGGAATGGCGGGTGGGTATTCTCAGGGATCCGGGCGGAGTGCTAACCTAATCGGAGCGCGGGACGTTGTTAAGGGTGTTGAAGTTGAGTAGCCGCCTTCTGGTGGAGCGCAGTTTTACCAGAGTGGGGCGAATTCAGAAAAAAGCTATTGACAAAGGGTGCGGCATGCGGTATAGTGCGAAACAAATCACAAAATTGTGTCAGACAGGGTTGCCCTATGCGCTCTCATAGGCCTAGGGGAACAACGTACCGCAAGCGGCGGCGCGTTCGCGCGCTTTTTCCGCTTGGCTCAAGCCCTTGACATGTGTTATAATCCGGACAGAGATATCGGGGGGCGAAAGACTGAGCTCGGATAACCCAACAGAGGGGGTTCGACAAAGTAAGGAGGTGACGATTGAGACAACACAGGCAGCTTGAGTAGGGGGAGGGCGGATGTGAACAGCCACGAAAAGTGGGGCTGCCTCTCAAGAGTTGACATATGGGTGGAGGTCCTCCACCGCATGGCTTAAAGGAAAGGACTACATGCTCAATTTCTCACGACACGGCGGAAACTATCACGAGTCCATTGCAAAGGAGGCATAAATGAAAGGAACCACTCCGAGAATCCTCAGTTTCCTCATGGCCCTGGCCCTTCTGGCGAGCACGTTCGCCGCGGTGGCCGGTCCCGTGGGGGTTGCCGAGGCCTCGACGAACAACACGTTCGACGCGGTTAACCCGGCGGTATCCCGGTCGTTCGCCACCGTGGCGGGCGACAACATTCCGTTCTTCATCGCCATCTCTCCCAACTACGCGGCGGACAAGACGCTTTACGCCGCGGTGAGCACGGGCGGCGGCACGACGGGCGCACTCAGCACCACCAAGATCGTGCGCTCCAATGACGGCGGCATAAGCTGGAGCAACGGGCTGAACCCGTTGACCGGCCTCACGGTCGCGACCGACCTGGTGCGCGGGTTGGACGTAGCCTCCAACGGGACGCTCGTCCTTCTTGTCACCGCCAGCGCGGCCAACCCCGCCCTGTACGGGGCGGCGGCGGCGACCACCAACCAGGCGCTGATCTTCCGCTCCACGGACGGCGGCAGCACCTGGACCAACCATAGCGTGAGCGGCGCGGGCGCGCTGCTCGGCACGGCGTCCATCATCGCGGCCTCGGTTACAGGCGCGGTCGGCGCCATTGGCGGCAACCCGGTCGGGTTCGCCGTGGCCCCCAGCTTCGCCAGCAACGGCCAGGTCATCGTGGCGCTGGCGAACGGCAACGTGGCCCGGTATGATCAGAACCGTGCGAACTGGGAGGCCATGGCCTTCAACACGGTTATTACCGGCGCCGCTCTCTCTGTGGCGTTCCATCCCAACTACGCGTCCAACGAGGAAATCTGGACGCTCGGCAACACTGCCGCCGGGCCTACCGCCGTGGTGGCGCGCATTGAGCGCCTCAACGCCGCGGCTGCGGTCGGCGGTACTCTTGACGGCGCTACCAACGCCTGGGACGGCGGTCGCATAAAGTTCGACCGCAGCGGCGTGGTATGGGTCGGCGGCCGCCGTGCGGCTGGCAAGGGCGGCAACATCCTCGAGCTGGTCGGCAGCACGTGGACGAACCGGGGCGCAGGCCTCGGCCTCGGCTGGGGCGCTGGCACGGGCCTGGCTGATGCCGTCAGCGATTTTGCTATCGTGTCCGGCACGGGCAGCACCGCGCGCATCGTCGTCACCCTGTGGAGCCCGGTTACATCGTCTATCTACACACGGCTGACCCGCAGCGGCGGGCAGACCCCCGGCTGGACCTCGACCTTTAGCAAGCAGCCGGGTGACGTTCGCGGCTTGGCGACGGCCGACTATCGGCCTATCGTGGTCGGCCCGGACGGCCTGGTGTGGGTGGGCAACGCGGACAGCGGCACGGTGGGGAACCGCGGCGGGCTGTTCGCGGGCAAGTTCTCTGGCAGCGATTTCAGCTTTGGTCCCATGGGCCTGACGACGGCGACCTTCGCGCCGGCGGGCATCGTTGACCTGGACGCGTCTCCGAACTACGGCACGGACAACACCGTGTCCATCACGACGGACGAGGGCGTCTGGCTCAGCACCAACCTGGGGCCGAGCACCGCCGCGGCGGATATCGGCTGGCGGCTGGCGTTCCCGGCGACTGGACTGGTTGGCATGGCGTTCTCCAACAGCTACGCCAGCGACCGGACCATCTATACAGTCAACAGCGGCACATCCGGGAACAAGGGCTTCCGCTCCTTTGATGGCGGCTTCCTCTGGGAGACCATGAAGACCACGCGGGATGACGGCATGCCCGCCGACTCGGCGGCGTTCCGGAAGATCATCTCGGGCGGGTCAGGCATCCTGTATGCCATCACCGACGACTCGACCAATCCCTTCGCCGTGAGCACGAACCAGGGCGACAACTGGGCCAGCAAGGGCCCGGCGAACGGCCTGAATGCGTCCGATGCGCGTGACGTTGCGGCTCAGGGGGCTACCGTGGCTGTTGGCGTTCGCGCCGGCGGCACGGTCCAGGTCTTTGTCTCCAAGGACACCGGCGCGACGTTCACCCGCGTCGGCACGCGGAACATGGGCGGCGCGGCGGCGGATGTCAGGGTCTTCGTCTCCCCGAACTACGCCACGGACGGCGTGGTGATTGCGGGCGCGAGGGACGCCACTTCTGTCGGCACGGTGGACGTGAGCTACGGTGACCTCTATCGCTCCGTTAAGGATGCGGACTGGGTCCGCATTGACACCAGCTCCAACATCGCCTCGGGCACGGCGGACGTGTCCACCAACGTGCTGCAAGTGGCGGGCACGGCCACGCCCATCAACCGGCTCTACACCATCACCACCACGGGGACGGGCCTGACCGGCACCATCGGCTCCATGAGCAACTACGTGACCGGCGGCGGCGGCGGCAGCGGCGGCGGGTTCCGCGGGCCGTGCTCGTCCGCTGGCGTAGGGACGGCCACCAGCACGTTCTCGGCGGTCACGGGCGCGGGCTGCTCTGCTCCGTCCGGCGCGCTGGCCGTCGTTACGGGCACCCTCATCTCGGTCGGGACGGGCGGCACGGCGCCGGTCCTGTTCGTCTCGCTGGGCGCGGCCAACTGGCTGGCGCGCATCTCCGACCTTGGCGTAACCGCGCCTACCCTGAGTTCCCCCGTTGACGCCAGGGGCTTCGTTCAGGACCCGGTTGGCACGGCATACAACGACATCAGCCTCCGGTGGAACTCGGTCAGCGGCATGGACGCCGGCGCGGCGTACGAAGTGGACGTCTCTGAAGACCCCGCGTTCCCGAGCTTTGGTTCCACCATCCGCGGTCGGAACATGATTATCGGCAACACCACGTCCTGGACCTACAACACCACTCTTGTTGACGTGCAAATGCCCACGCTCGAGCGTGGCAAGAAGTACTACTGGCGCGTGCGCGTCGGCGACGGCGCGTTCTCGGCGGTGCGGAGCTTCAGCTTTGATATGCTGCGGCCTATCCTCTCCCGCCCGGACAACGGCACGGACGTCAACAGCCTGAACGTGTTCTTCGCCTGGAAGTCCACGGGTATCGGCGCAGCCGGTACGGAAACCAGCATCGAGGCTGACCGCACGGCATTCGAGCTCACCACCGATGTGAACTTCGCGGCGGCCAAGACCAAGAGGGTCGAGTTCGAATCGCTGGCTCTGGCCTACGAGGTTGAAGCGCCTCTGGTCGCCAATACAACCTACTACTGGCGCGTTCAGGGTGGGAAGATCCGCACGGACGCCAAGGGCGTAACTTCCACCATCTGGGGCGCGTTCGGTGGCCCTTACTCGTTCCGGACGCCTCCCGCGGCGGTAACGCCTCCGCCTGTCGGCACAGTCCCTGGTACGGGCACGCCGAGCAGCGCCAATGTGGCGGCTGCGTTCGCGTCCGTGGCGACCAAGATCGCCGTTATTTGGAGCTTCGATGAGAAGACGCAGTCGTGGAGCAAGTACGACCCGAAGGCGCCGCCGTTCGCTAACTCGTTTAGCACCCTGACGCCGTATGGCGTGGTGCTTATCATCGCGACGGACAACATCGCTGCTTTCCAGCTCGGCTCGGTGAAGTTCGACCTGGTAAAGGGCAACAACTACAAGCCGTACATTCCGTAACCCGGTCAGAACTCAGGGAGGGGTGGCCCCAGGGCGGGGCCACCCCTCCAGCGCAAACCTCTGGAATGTTTGCCCTAGGCCCTCCGGGTGAGGGCGTAAATCCCAAGACAGGAGGGAAATGGAGAGCATGGTCAAGTATCTGGTACTCATGAGCCTTATGGTCGCCCTCCTCCTCGCTCTGCCCCTGACGGCGGCGGCCCAGTCGCTTCCGCCATCGGGCTTCTATGGTGAGGTCACGTCCGGCGGGGCCGTCGTGAAGGATGGCACGGTCATTGATGTCTCCGTGGACGGCAAGAAGGTGACGTCCGTGAAGACCCTAACCTACCAGGCCAAGTCCGTGTACAACGCGGACGTGGTAGGCGACGCTTCGCTGACCGGCAAGAAGGTGGAGTTCAGCGTCGGCACGCTGAAGGCCACTCAGACGGGCACGTGGGCGTCGGGTTCCAACGTGGCGTTGAACCTGGCCTTCGCGGCGCTTCCCGCGACAGGCGACGAGCAGGTCCCCGCGCTCATCGGCATGGCGCTTATGCTCGGTCTTGTGAGCGTAGGCTTCGGCACGATGATGCTCCGTCGGTCGCACGCCTAAGTTTCAACTGGTACCAAGGGCAGGGAATGGCCCCGATGAATCGGGGCCATTCCTTTTTGCATTTGTAGCGTTATAATACGCAGAGAGCGGGCTCCCGTTGTCATTCCGAGCAGGGCGAGGAATCTCCTCCCGCGGGGCCTTGCGAGGGAGACCCCTCGTCCTTCGGTTGAAGGACTCGGGGTGACAGACTGTGGGTGTCATTCCGAGCAGAGCGAGGAATCTCCCAACGCGGGGTCTTGCGAGGGAGGACCCCTCGTCCTTCGGTTGAAGGACTCGGGGTGACAGATTGTGGGTGTCATTCCGAGCAAGGGCGAGGAATCTCTCGGCGACTGACGCGGTCCATAGCATGAGCGAGTACTACGTCTATATGCTAGCGAACGTCTCTGGAACGCTGTATGTAGGCGTCACCAGTGATCTACATCGGAGAGTGTTCCAGCACAGGCAAAAGCTCGTCGAAGGGTTCACAAGGAAGTACAATGTCACGATGTTGGTTTACTTCGAGACGACCAATGACGTAGGGTCTGCGATAACTCGTGAGAAGCAGATCAAGAGCTGGCGAAGAAGCAAGAAGATAGCTTTGGTTGAGTCTTTGAACCCTGAGTGGCGAGACTTGAGCGCAGGATGGTACGAGACCAGGAGAGACCCCGCGCTGCGCTCGGGGTGACAGTTATTTACTTAGGGTAGCAGCTAAAACAAGGAGAGACTAACATGTATCCAGGAGGCGTTTCATGAAGCGGCGTTGGGGGCATTCGTTCCGGATTGTTTTCGCTCTTGCGCTGGCTTTGGGTGTCGCCGCGCCGCTTGCCAGGCGGGCGGAGGCCGCCACCAACGGGACCTGGGACGACGTGATTCTGGGCAGCTCCAACAGCTTCGCGGGGCTGGTTACGGTAAACAACCACGTTCGCTTTCTGGCGGTCTCCCCAAACTACGCGGCGGATAAGACGGTCTATGCCGTTGTGAGCAAGGTGGACGGCTTGGGCGGCACCGGCGCAGACAACGGCGAGGCGCGGAACGTGAAGGTGACGCGCTCCTCTGACGCAGGCCAGTCGTGGACCGCGGGCATCCTGGTCAACACTTTCAGCGCCGTGGGCACCGACGTTGTGACGGGGCTGGCGGTGGGTGATAACGGCTACGTGGTGCTGCTGACGGTGGCCGGAACGGTGGGCGGCACAGGCCGGGCGTTCCTTTCCACCAATCGGGGCGACAGCTTTGTGCAGTACGGGCCGGACCTGGCGTTCGCCGCCGCGAACGGCCCGTTTGCGCTGGCGCCGAACTTCTCGGCGACCGGCCAGATGCTTGTGGGGACGGATACGGGGGCCGTGGCCTCCGCCTCCCTTTATGACCAGGCTCGGAACGCCTGGAGTGACGTGGGTCTGGGACTGACTGGCGTTGCCCCGACCAAGGACGGCGTGGTGGCGGTCGCGTTTTCTCCGGATTACGTGAATGCGAGCACCGGCGTGCTCTACGCGGTTGGCCTGGTAGGGGCGCCCATGCGGGTGCGCGCCAAGCGCGGGCTGAACGCGCCCGTGGACGTTGCGACGCTCCTTGCGCCCACGGCCTACGAACGCGGGTACCTCCGCTTTGACCGGGGTGGCTACCTGTACTTTGGAGGGAGCCGCGCAGGCGGGACAGCGGGCGATATTGAGCGGGTGGACCCGCGCACCCTGAATGTGGTGCTCTCGCTGGGCTACACGGCTCCGGTCAGCGACTTCGCCATCGTCTCCGGGCAGGGGACGAACGCGCGCATTGCGGTGACAAATCTTGTAACGGCGTTGGCTACATCGCCCATCGTGCGCTGGTCGCGGACCGGGGGCGTGATAAGTGGAGCGGGCCTGTGGGAAAGCCCGGAGGTGGATATCACGGGGGCGGACACCACCGCCAATGTGCTGAAGCCGGTGGCAGTCGCGCAGGACGGCACGGTGTTCGTCGGAAACGCGGACAAGGGGACAAACGACCGGGGCGGCATATTTCGCGGGAAGATCGTGGACAACAAGCTCAAGTTTACGCACGTGGGACTGAGCACCGCGACGGCTGCCTCCGTCAACACGGCGCTCAGCGGCATCGTCGCGTCGCCCAACTACGCCAGGGACCGCACCTTCTTCGCGTCCACGGATGAAGGGCTTATGCGCTCCTCGGCTCTGACGGGGACAATTGCGAGTGAAGTGATCGGCTGGTCCACGGTGCTCGTCAAGCCGGACCTCACCAATACGGGCGTCCCTAATACGAACATCGTGTTTGATAAGGTGGTCTTTTCTCCCACCTACGCCACCGATAACACGCTTTACGTGTTTGACCGCGACACGCTCCATGCATGGGTGTCCCAGGACGGCGGCGATACCTGGAAGAAGCTGATAATTAACGCAACAGTCGGTTGGCCGGGGCAGAATGCGGCGATCAAGGACATGGCTGTGTTGAGCCCCACCAGCGCCATTGCGCTCACCAACGACATGGTGCAGGCGCTCGCGGTAACTCAGGACCTGGGCGACAACTGGACGGCCAGCGGACAGGCGCAGGGCCTGAAGCTGGACTCCACCGAGTCCCTGGCGGTTTCCGGAGCTACTTACGTCGTCTCCGGGTGGGCTGGTACGCAGGTGCGCGTGTTTATCTCCAGGGACAGCGGCAAGACGTGGGCGCGCCTGGGCGGCAACGATGTGGGCAGCCTAGGGGCGACGCCGCGCGTTGTGCTATCGCCGGACTACGGGACAGATGGCGTCGTTCTGCTGGCCGTCCGCGACTCCGCGGGCGGGACCGCGGGCGACCTGTACCGGTCGGTCCAGGGCGGCGACTGGGAGCGGATAAACGTGGACCAGACTCCAGACCCCACGGGTGTGGCGCAGGTGCTCCCCGTTCCTCGGCCCGGTGCCAGGAGCGCGTACGTGCTGACCGACGAGGCGGCGGGCAACCCGCCGCGGCGGGTGATTGACTACATGGCCTCGAACGTGCTGGCGCCGCCCATGCAGTTCAGCGACAACAACAGCGACGCCAACCCTGTGGCAGCCGGACTGTGGCAGGGCGGTCATGGCCAACTCTCCGTGCGACTACAGGGCATCGCCGTCGGCAACGACGCCACTCCGCTGGTGCTGGTGGCCGTCGCGAGCGGCGCGCCGTCCCTGCGCCGCCTCACGGACATCGGCGCGACCCAGATAGTCGGCGTCTCCCCGAAGGACGCCACCGCGAGCGACATCATCCGTCCGACCTTCTCGTGGGTTGGCCTGCCGGGCATGGTCCGCGCGTCTCCCGAATACCAGCTCCAGTACAGCAAAGACCCGTCCTTTCCTTCGACGGGCGGCAACGCAGTCACCGAGCTCTGGCTGAACGGCGAGACGACGAGCTACGTCATTCCTTCAACGACGACAAGCTCTGGCCTGGACAGGGGCTTTGCCTACTACTGGCGCGTGCGGGTGCAGAACGGAGTCTGGTCCGCCACCTACCGATTCGCTGTGTTGGACAAGTCAGCCCTCTCTCAGCCGGAGAATGGCAGGACCGTGACCGCTATCCGGCCTACGCTCGCCTGGACGGCTGTGACGGGGGCCACCAGATACCAGCTTCAGGTGAGCAGGGACGTACGCTTTCAAACGGATGTGATGGACAGGCCGTTCGACCAGCCGGCGCTCTCCTGGTTCTCCAACGAGGACCTGACAGGCAACACGCTCTATTACTGGCGCGTGCGCGCGGGCACCGCGGATACGTGGGGCGACTGGACCGATCCCTTTGCATTTCTGACTCCGCGCGGCGCCACTAGTCCATCGCCTCAGCCCGCGCCCATTCCATCGCCGGCGCCATCACCCGCGCCCGCTCCGTCGCCGAGCACCGGCGCGTTGCCCGCGCCCACGGCGGCCGCCACGGTCCCCGTAAGCTCGGGTTTCATCTCCATCGCGGGGAAGTACAAGGTGGTGTGGACGTTCGACGGGCAGTCGCAGTCTTTCAAGAAGTTCGACCCGAACGCGCCTCCGTTCGCCAACACCTTCAGCGATCTGCGGCCCGGCATGGGGCTGTGGATCGAGGCCACGGAGGATACCAACCTTATCTGGGGTCAGAACACCTACAAGCTGTACAAGGGGTCCAACCTCATCGGCTGGCTGCCGTAGCAGAGGGGCGAGTGTGCATGGCGCGTGACGCGTCGGAAGGCCGGCAGGTGGAGGCCAGAGCCTCACCTGCCGGCCTGTCATGGTACTGGCGGACCTAGGAGCGGGGGAGTACTACGAGCTGGGCGGTCATGGAAGGCTGGTGCGCCGCGCACACGATGTTGAAGATGCCCGCCTTGTCAGCTTTGAAGTTCACCCGGGTCACCTGACCGCGCAGGACGTTGAATTTGACATCATAGCCCTGGATGACTGAGGGGTGCTCTTTGCCGTTGATGCCGATAATCTCCAGCGTGACATCATCTCCCTGGTTCACCGTCAGGTTGTTGGGGAGCCAGCGGTATGTGGACACCTCCCACACGCCGTCCTTGTTGGGGGCGTTCAGTTTATAGCCGCCGCCCTGAGGCAGCGAGGTCGTGGGGAACGGCTCACTAGCCGTTGTTGTTGAACCCTTCGGCTCTATGGCCGCCATGTGAACAGTGCGCTGAGCTGGCTGCATGGCGGCTGTCGGAGTCGCTGATGTGCAGGCTGCCGACAGGGCCGCGGCGCTGAGCGCGAGCGCAACCACGGCGATAAGTTTGGACTTCCGGTGTAACATTGTGTGCCTCCTTCTCTCAATTCACGACCGTTCCGCTTGCTTCAATTACACCGTCCATGTGGTCGGTCAGCAACGGGCGGTCGTCTCATCTTCCCCGAGGCTTTGGTCGCACGCCTACCCGACTTTGGTCGCATGTCCCTTCTTGCGTGGGGGAAGTATGATACAGGTGCGGCGTTGTCCTGGAGGCGTGCTATGTTGGTACGGGTAAAGGATTCTCTGCGGATTCCGAGTCTGGCCCAGCAGTTCATGGCGGCCAGTCTGGTCGTACTGGTAGCCGGGATGCTTGTTATTGGCTGGTGGGTAGGGCGGCAGATTGAGGCAGGCGTGGTGAGCCAGACCGCGGGGACGACCGCGCTGTATGTGGACAGCTTCATCACGCCCCATCTCCAGGACTTGGCGCAGACGAATGCTCTGGCGCCGGAGGGCGTGGCGCAGTTGAGCAGGCTTCTACAGGAGACCCCGCTCGGCCAGAGGGTGGTAGCGTTCAAAGTCTGGGATGCCAGCGGTCGCATTCTGTACAGCACCAGCCCCTCCAACATCGGTCATGTCTTTCCCGTTCGGGGAGGGCTGGCCCGCGCCTGGCAAGGCGAGGTGAGCACGCACGTGAGCGATCTGCGGGACGAGGAAAACGCCTCCGAGCGGGAACGCTGGTCGCGCCTCCTTGAGACCTACAGCCCCGTACGTCTCGCGGGCACCAACCGGGTCATAGCTGTAGCGGAGTTTTATCAGGTAGTGGACGACCTTCAGAAGGATGTGCTTGCAGCCCAGCTACGGAGCTGGCTTGTCGTCGGCGCGGCCACGCTGGCAATGTACCTGCTGCTGGCGGGAATCGTGCGCCGCGGCAGCGACACCATCGTGCGCCAGCAGGCTGAATTGAGTGACAAAGTGGAGAAGCTGACGGACCTGTTGCGGCAGAACGCGGAACTGCACGAGCGCGTGCGTCGTGCCGCCACGCGCACGACCGCGCTTAACGAGCGTTTCCTCCGGCGGGTCAGCGCGGAGTTGCACGACGGTCCGGCCCAGGACCTTGGCCTCGCCCTTCTGCGGATGGACGGCGTGATGGCGCGTTGCGCGGCGTGTCCCATCCCTGGTGGTGAGGGACGCAAGGTGTCCGTTGATCTGGGTGTCGTGCAAACCTCGCTGGGCCGTGCGCTCCAGGAGGTCCGAGCCATCTCCACGGGGCTGCGTCTGCCGGAGCTCGGCGAGCTGACGCTTGCGGAGACCCTGGCGCGCGTTGTGCGTGATCACGAACGGCGGACGAATTCCACGGTCGTGCTGAGAGCTGATAAACTTCCGGAGCAGGCTCCGTTGCCTGTCAAGATCACTGTGTACAGGCTTGTGCAGGAGGCGCTCAACAACGCCTATCGTCACGGGGGCGGTGCTGGCCAGCAGGTACAGGCGGAAGCCCCAGACCGGTACCTGCGCGTCCATGTGCTTGACGATGGGCCGGGGTTTGACTGGCCGCAGATGGCCGGGAGAGAGGACCATCTGGGCCTTACAGGAATGAAGGAGAGAGTGGAGAGTCTGGGAGGGTTGTTCCAGGTGAAGACGGGGCTGGGAAAAGGAACGCGCGTCACGGCCTGGTTGCCCATTGACCTGCCGGTGGACGAGTATGAGTGATAAGGTACACATCGTCATCGTGGACGATCACCCGCTCTTCCGCGAAGGCGTGGCGCACACATTGCAGGCGGAGCCTGACCTGGAAGTCGTCGGCCAGGGAGCGACGGCGGAGGACGCGGTACGCCTTGTGCGGGACCACCTGCCGGATATCCTCCTTCTGGATATTGGTATTCCCGGGGGAGGTCTCCACGCGGCGCGAAGCGTCGGCGCGGCGTATCCCGTGACTCGCATTGTCATGTTGACGGTCTCCGCGGAAGAGGACGACGTGCTGGCGGCGTTCAAGGCGGGGGCGCGGGCCTATGTCCTCAAAGGGGTGTCGGCCAGGGACCTGATCAGCATCCTGCGCGCCGTTTCAGGCGGCGAGGTCTATGTGACGCCGACTCTGGCGGCGAACCTGCTGCTTGAGATGACGAGCTCTTCGTCCGGGCCCCGTCAGGCGATAGCGCCGTTCGATGAGCTGTCGGAGCGGGAGCGTCAGGTACTTGAGCTTGTGGCGGCGGGTCAGAGCAACAAGGAGATCGGCCAGCATCTGCATCTCAGCGAGAAGACTGTCAAGCACTATATGACTAACATTCTGCAAAAGCTCCAGGTGCGCAACCGCGTGGAGGCCGCCTTGCTGGCTCAGCGAGTTGCACGGAGAGACCCCAGAGCGTAAGAGTCCGCCAGTCCCGTGAAAACCGCCGAGGCTATGACACGCGGAGCGAGGTCCAGGTGGGGCGAGCACGAGGGGAGAAGGGAATCAAAGAATGGTGGAGATAGCGGGATTCGAACCCGCGACCTCTGCGATGCGAACGCAGCGCTCTCCCAGCTGAGCTATATCCCCACAGCCTCAGTATGCCAGCGTTTTACGACTGCGTCAACCTTCGTACCGCATGCCCAGGAGCAAAGACGGACATAGCTGCTCCATAGCCGATGCCTGCTCCGTCACGGTCAGATTGGTGTGCAGCGGCGTGATGGAGACGCGGTTCTGGCGGATGGCCCAGATATCGGAGCCGTCCTCGGTGGCCCACTCGGGCTTGCCGCGCCGTATCCAGTACCACCGCCGCTTGCCGTCGTACCCTTCCTGAATGATGTCCACGTACGAGCGCGTCCCCAGCCGGGTCGCTGACACTCCCTCCAGCTTTTCCAACGGTAGGTTGGGCAGGTTCACGTTCAGGAGCAGCGGACGGGGCAGCCCGCCGGAGGCCGCCTTGACCGCCAGAAGGCGGGCCAGCTTGGCCGCCGGCTCAAAGTTGACGTCATGGAGGGAGGTCACGGACATGGCTATGGCGGGCACGCCACGAAAGTACGCCTGGAAGGCGGCGCCCAGCGTGCCGGAGACGGCGATGTCGTTGCCCAGGTTCGCGCCCTCGTTGATGCCGGAGACGACCATGTCCACGCCGCCCGGCATGAGCGACTCCAGCGCCAGGATGACGCTGTCGCCGGGCGTACCTTCAACGGCGTAGGTGGTGATACCCGGCACTTGCGGAACGATGGTGCTCACCCGTACCGGTGTGTGCAGGCTGACCGCCGTACCGACGCCGCTCTGCTCCCTGTCGGGCGCGCACACCGTCACCTCGGCCACCTGGCTCAGCGACTCGGCCAGCGCCCAGAGGCCGCGCGCGTAGATGCCGTCGTCATTTGTGACCAGTATCTTCACGTTGATACTCTCCCGCGTAGCAGCATAACACCGGGGCGACGCCTCATAGTATTATACTCTGTGCTTTTCACGCTCCTGGTCGGTCTGTTCGCGGACGCTCTGGGCTTCCGCCCGCCCGCGCGTCGAGTGATGGCGGGCACGGCCTGCCGCGGCAATAGCGAAGGGCCGCGTGACACCTGCGCGCGGCCCTTCGGCATGCCCAACCAATAAAGGGAGCTAGAGCGCCTTTTCGCCCCGCTCGCCGGTGCGGACCCGAATCACGTCGGACACGGGCAGAACGAAGATCTTGCCATCGCCGATCTGCCCTGTCTGGGCCGCCTTGATAACGACCTCTATGACCTTCTCCGCGTCGCTGTCCTTGACCACCGTTTCTATCTTCACCTTGGGTAGCATGTCCACGGACACCTTCTCGGCGCCGCGGCCCTGGTAGACGATGCCCCGTTGTACTCCACGCCCGGTCACGTGCACCACGTTGAGGCCCACGAAACCTGCGGCGGCCAGGGCGTTCTTCACGTCGTCCAGCTTCTCCGGACGGATGATGGCTTCGATTTTCTTCACTGGACGCATCCTCCCTGTTGTAGTAGGCTTTCCATCTGGCTAGTCACTGTACGCCGGCTCCCCATGCTGGGACATGTCCAGACCTCGCGCTTCTTCCTTGTCGGACACGCGCAGGCCCATGACGGCGTCCAGCACCTTCAGGATAATCCAGGTCATGACAAATGAGAAGACCCAGGTCGCCACGACAGCCAGAATCTGGATGAGGAACTGCTGGGGGTTGCCGTAGAACAGGCCATCAGCGCCGCCGGGGTTGACGAGCTTCGTCGCGAAGAGGCCGGTCGCCAGCGCGCCCCACGTCCCACCGACGCCGTGGCAGCCCCAGACATCCAGAGAGTCATCCAGCTTCCACCGCGCGCGCAGGCGGCATGCGAGGAAGCAGAAGACGCCCGCGCCCAGCCCGATGATGATGGCGGCCATGGGCGTCACAAAACCGGAGGCGGGTGTGATAGCGACCAGGCCGACGACAGCCCCGGTGGCGGCGCCCACAACACTCGGCTTCCCGCCGAAAACCCAGGTCATGGTCATCCAGGTGAGCGCCGCCATGGCCGCGGCCGTGTTGGTCACGACGAAGGCGCTGGTTGCCAGTCCGCCGGCTGTCAGGGCGCTACCCGCGTTGAAGCCGAACCATCCGAACCACAGGAGTCCCGCGCCCAGCACTATGTAAGGGACATTGTGGGGCTCCATGGGTTCTTTCCCGAATCCCAGTCGTTTCCCGAAGACAAAGGCTGCCGCCAGCGCCGCGACGCCAGAGCTGATGTGCACCACCGTGCCGCCCGCGAAGTCCAGGGCGCCCAGGCCGCGTAGCCATCCGCCCGTGCCCCAGACCCAGTGGGCCATCGGGGCGTAGACCAGCGTGGCCCAGAGAACGATGAAGACAAGGAACGTCTTGAACTTCATGCGCTCGGCGAAGGCGCCGGTGATCAGCGCAGGGGTGATGATGGCGAACATCATCTGGAACGCCATAAAGGCCTGGTGAGGAATCGTCGCCGCATAGTCCGCGTTCGGCTCAAGCCCCACGCCGTTCAGCCCGAACCACTCCAGCCCGCCGATGATGCCTCCCTTGTCTGGCCCGAACGCCAGGCTGTAGCCCCACAGGACCCACTGGACGCTGATGAGAGCAATGATAATGAAGCTCTGCATGATGGTGCCGAGAACATTCTTGCTCCGGACCATGCCCCCGTAGAAGAACGCCAGCGCGGGAGTCATGACCAGGACCAGCGCGGCGGCCACAAGGACCCACGCTGTATCGCCCGCGTTGACCTCCGCCGCCGACAAGGCCGCCCTCGTCACGGGCCAGGATATGATGGACATATGCGGTCGTTCCTCCTTACTATGAGCAATAATATGCATGGTACATGCCTCACGTTTCGGCGTTGTTACGACGGCGTTACCAGAGTGTAACGGTCTGGATGGCAGAAGCGTTTCCAACGAGTGGGCGCGCTGGGGCCCGTCGCGGGAGAAGGCTATGGGCCGACTGCCGTGAGGATCAGATAGGGCCGCCGAGCATGCTATAATTGCCGTTGCTATGGTCGCCCTGTCCACGTTTGTCTCAGTCATTGGCGGGAGCCAGTGTTCCGCCGAGGCGTATGCTTTGGCCGAGGAGGTCGGCCGCGAACTGGCCCGCCGCGGGGCCGTCGTGGTCTGCGGGGGACTCACGGGCGTCATGGAGGCGGCCTGCAAGGGAGCCAAGTCGGCGGGCGGAACAACCGTCGGCATCATCCCGTCGGGGAGCCACCTGGACGCCAATCCCTGGGTGGACATCCCCATCGTGACGGGCATCGGCTACGCACGGAACGTCATGGTCGTGAAGACGGGACGGGCGGTCATCGCGGTGGACGGCAGCTACGGCACCCTCTCGGAAATCGCGATTGCGCTGGCGGAGGGCATCCCCGTCGTCGGACTGCAGACGTGGACGTTCTCCTATAACAACCACGAGAAGGCGAACAACGCTATTGTCCCCGTCAAAACACCCGCGGAGGCCGTCGAAAGGGCGCTGGCCCTGGCGCAGCAACGGGAGCAGCTTCTGAAAGCACAGAGGACAGGACAATGAGCATCATCGAAAGCGTCACCGCACGGGAGATCCTTGACTCTCGCGGCAATCCGACGATCGAGGTCGAGGTCGAGACCATTGACGGCGCGCGCGGGCGCGCGGCGGTCCCCTCCGGCGCGAGCACCGGCGTCCACGAGGCGCTGGAGCTGCGCGACGGCGACCCCGCGCGCTACGGCGGCAAGGGCGTGCTCCGGGCCGTCGAGAACGTGGAGACGGCCATCGCTGACCGCATCTGCGGCATGCCCGTTTTGGACCAGGCAGCCGTTGACGCCGCGCTCCTCGCCCTGGACGGCACGCCCAACAAGTCCAAGCTGGGCGCCAACGCCATCCTGGGCGCGTCGCTGGCCGTGGCCTACGCCGCCGCCGACCACCTGGCCGTGCCGCTCTATCGCTACCTGGGCGGGCCCAACGCCCGCGTGCTGCCCGTTCCGCAGATGAACATTCTGAACGGCGGCAGGCACGCGGAGAACTCGACGGACTTCCAGGAGTTCATGGTGCTGCCCGTGGGCGCCCGGAGCTTCCGGGACGCTCTGCGCATGGGCGTCGAGGTGTACCAGGCGCTGAAGAAAGTGCTGCACGACCGCAAGCTGAACACGAACGTGGGCGACGAGGGCGGGTTCGCGCCGTCTCTGCCCTCCAACAAGGACGCTGCGGAGGTCATTCTGGCGGCCATCGAGAAGGCGGGCTACCGCCCGGGCCGCGACTGCGTCCTGGGGCTGGACGCCGCCGCGTCCGAGCTGTACAAGAACGGCAAGTACGCCCTCGCGCGGGAGGGCAAGAGCCTCACCAGCACGCAGATGGTGGACCTGTACGCCGACTGGGTGGGCAAGTACCCGCTGGTCAGCATCGAGGACGGGCTGGCGGAGGACGACTGGGACGGCTGGAAGCTGCTGACGAAGCGCCTGGGCCGCAAGGTGCAGTTGGTGGGCGACGACCTGTACGTGACCAACACGAAGCGCCTTGCGAAGGGCATCCGCAGCCGGGCCAGCAACTCCATCCTCATCAAGCTGAACCAGATAGGTACGCTGACCGAGACGCTGGAGGCCGTCCAGATGGCGCAGCGGGCGCGCTGGACCACGGTCATCAGCCATCGCTCCGGCGAGACGGAGGACACCACAATCGCGGACCTGGCGGTGGCGGTGGGCGCCGGGCAGATCAAGACGGGCGCGCCGTGCCGCAGCGAGCGGGTCGCCAAGTACAACCGCCTGCTGCGCATCGAAGCGGAGCTGGGCAAGGCCGCGCGCTACGCCGGGCGGGACGCCTTCACGTACCGGACGGCCTAGTGTCCCGTTTCTGAAATACGCTTACGATTTGTCATTGCGAGGACTCCGGCTTGCCGGAGGACGAAGCAATCTGGAGGAAGGGTGCGCCCCGCAGCCAGATTGCCACGGCCCTCCGGAGCCTGTGGTGAGGAATTCGAACCTTCGGGCCTCGCAATGACTTTGACGGCGAATTTCGGGAACACCACACTGGAATGGGCCACCCCGTTTTAGTGTTGGTGTCTCTGGCGTCAGGCTGCTCT
>JAUSIH010000042.1 GCA_030648205.1 Dehalococcoidia bacterium
ACGCAGATCTATTACAAGGACTGGGGCAGCGGACAGCCCGTGGTCTTCAGCCATGGCTGGCCGCTGAGTGCGGACGCCTGGGAAGACCAGATGGTGTTTCTGGGTGCCCGCGGATACCGCTGCATCGGCCATGACCGCCGCGGCCATGGCCGATCAGGCCAGCCTTGGAATGGCAACGAAATGGACACCTACGCCGACGACCTCGCGGCGCTCGTGGAAAAGCTCGACCTGAAGAACGCGATCCATGTCGGGCACTCCACGGGCGGCGGCGAAGTCGCCCGCTATATCGGCCGCCACGGCACCAAACGTGTGGCCAAGGCCGTGCTGATCGGCGCGGTGCCGCCTCTGATGCTGAAGACGGCCGCCAATCCCGGCGGGTTACCGATCGACGCGTTCGATAAAATCCGCGCCGGCGTGCTCGCCGACCGCTCGCAATTCTTCAAGGATCTCAGCGCGCCCTTCTACGGCGTCAACAGACCAAACTCTCAGGTCTCGCAAGGGCTGCGGGATTCGTTCTGGCTGCAAGGGATGCTGGCCGGATTCAAGGGCGTCATCGATTGTGTTAAGGCCTTTTCCGAGACGGACTTCACTGACGATCTCAGGAAGTTCGACGTCCCGACGCTCATCATGCACGGCGACGACGACCAGATCGTGCCGATCGGCGCCTCGGCCATGCTCTCATCCAGGATCGTCAAGGGGGCCACGCTGAAAGTCTATCCGGGCTTACCGCACGGCCTGTGCTCCACCAATAAGGACCAGATCAACGCCGATCTGCTCACATTTCTCCAGGCCTGACGACGATTTGGCGCGCCCGATGTTCCAACCCAATCAGCACCGAGCGCATGGACTTGGATATGGAACGCCAGGGAGTGTCCGCGCCTAACAAGCCGTTGCAACGGCGGCGCGCAAGGGCGTAAAGTACACGCCGTAGTCGGACTCTCGCGACGCCGACTACGACCGGCTGGCGGACGTCGTGCGCGGGAGCCTGGACATGGGCGCGGTGCGGCGCATCGCCGGGCTGGAGGCCCCCTTCCTCGGAAGGGGACGGTGACCCCTGTCATTGCGAACGCACGGAAGCATCTCCCAACGCAAGAAAGGCATACGGCAAGCCGTGCCTGCCCAGCACCATCCGGACCCTCCTTCACTTAACGTTGTTGACATGCCGCCGAGCCGGGGGTAGTATGCTGTCGAAACAGAATACGGATAAAAGACACTGTTAGAGGGCGCCACCGGCGGCAGTGACGAATATGAATCCTATTGCGGCAGTCCAAAGGTGCTTACGAGAATGATTGAGCTATCGCCGGTCGTTCTAGCGGGCATTGGGGGTGCCGTCATCAGCGGGATCGTTGCAGTAGTCTCGTCTGCGGTCAGCCTCCGATCGGTCAGGCAACAGATCGAGAGTCAAGCACGTCAGCACGAGGAGGACCGAAGGCACCAGATCGTGTTGGCGATCCTTCAGCGTCGGCACACGGCACTAGAGGCGATCTGGCAGCTGCTCTTCAACCTTGAGAAGGACGGGAAGCTCGCCGGGCCGGACACAATGGCATACGTCCGGAATCTGATGTGGCTGCCTTTGGATTTGCAGAAACAATGCCTTGAGTTGTTGAACAACACAACGTCTCGCTCTGCGGGCAACCTCGCGGCGGCGAGGCAAGGGTTGATGGACGCGGCGAAAGCGCTGGAACTTCGCTGAGTACCGAAACTAGCGAGTGATGTGGAGGACGAGACATGACAGAGAAGAATGAGTCCGTTACCGCAGAGGCGCGCCAGATTCTGGAGGGAATCAGTACGATCGCCGCAGAGCGGCGGCGTGAAGCACAGCCGGCTCTGGATCGGGTTCTTCCCAAATGGTTGCTAGAAGTCATTCAGACCGAGGTCGTCTACACGATGAATCCTCGCACTTTTCCTTTGCGAGTGGCGGCCTTTAGCGCTCTGACCGACCTGTTGAAGGAGAAGTACTCCGTGTCGTTTGCGCGACCAACGAAGAACGCGGCGTTCAGCCGGACGGACATTACCGATCAGGACATTGGGAACGCCCTCATTCGCTCAGACGAGGGCATTCGGTTTGAGAACGGCAGATTCATGCGAACAGCGACCGATTTTGACGTGATCCGCTCAATCAACATCAATTACGAAACGATCCATGTCATTGTTCAAGGGGTCAGAGAGATCGCCGAACTTATCGTTGCAGACGTAGCCGAAATGGTGTGGGCAGCGGCAGGTGCGCAGAAACGATGGAATGACATCCGGAACGGAATTCAACTCATTGGCTACGGAACCGCAACCCAAGTTGATCTCGGTGTTCCCTTCGAGCACTGCCTTTCTCCCGCTGTGCAATGGTTCTGCCAGAATCAGTTGTTGGACGGCGAGAAATATGCGCTTGAGACGGGGCGCAGATCAGTAAGGCACCAGTTCGCAGTGTCGCCGACATTGAACGGGATCTGGGCCCTTGACGAGGTCACGATCAACCTGTTTCTGTTCGACCAACGGACCGGACGCTCTGAGACGACGCGACTCAATATCGGGGTTACGACAAGGGATTCCGCAGGAACCGGTATAGTCCGTATCTATTCCGAGTTGCCTTTCAACAAGCACCTCGAATGCATTGCGGCACTTCGTGAGGCAATCGCCCATGAACGCGCGGTCTAACAAGGCATTGGAGCCGACGGCGCAGTTCAAGCAGGCCCCGCGCGCGCAGCGGCGGGAGGGCAGGCGGGGGCAACTCCTGTCGGACGCGAACGCCGCGTAAAGGGGCTAGGCTGCGGGAGAGATTCCTCTGTCGTCCTTCCCCCAAAGGACTTCCTCGGAATGACAGAAAGCGAACCGCTCATCCTTGTCCATTCCTCGCTCCGCGCAGGGTGACAAGAGAGGCGGTCTCGTTCTACACTAGATTGGCAAAGACGAGGAGCGCAGAGGGGCGCAGCCCCGTAGCCTGTCCCTTCGGCAAGCTCAGGGCAAGCTCTGAGCGAAGTCGAGAGACCGGGGGTCTGGGGGTATCCCCCAGATTCAATTTCTTCCCCCTTCCAGGTCTGGAAGGGGGACAGGGGGATGGTCGAACACATCCATGCAAGCGCCAGATAACGCCGCGTGCCCCGTCTGCGCCCGCGCGCTCGTGTCGGTGGCGACGGTGACGAATCGCCACGAGACGGGCGCGCCGCGCACGCTCGCGATGCTGCGCTGCGGCACGTGCGCGCGCCACTTCCTCTGGGAGCGCGTGGACGCCATCGGCAACGGCGCGCACCCCGCGCCGGAGGCCCTGCTGGGGCCGGTCGCGGCGGTGAAGGTGCAGGACTCGCTGCGGCTCATGCGCGCCTGCCCCGCGCCGGAGCAGGCGGCGTGCGTCTGCCAGGCGCACCCGTTCCTGCACGAGATGTGCGGGCGGCTGGACAACGTCTGGGCCACGAAGAGGCAGCGATGAAGGCGCGTTGCCCCACAAGCTCATGGTTCGACAGGCTCACCATGAGCGGCACCAAAAGGCTCACCATGAGCGGCACCAAAAGGCTCACCATGAGCGGCACCAAAAGGCTCACCATGAGCGGCACCAAAAGGCTCACCATGAGCGGTTCCGACAGGCTCACCATGAGCGGTTCCGACAGGCTCACCATGAGCGGTTCCGACAGGCTCACCATGAGCGGCTCCAAAGGGCTCGCCATGAGCGGAGAACAAGCCCCGCTCACCCTGAGCCAGTCGAAGGGTAAGCCATGACGATACGTCGCGAGTTGATCCTCATCCTGGGCGGCGCGCGCAGCGGCAAGAGCGCCTTCGCGGAGAGGCTGGCGCGCTCGTGCGGGCCGCGCGTGCTGTACGTGGCGACGGCCCAGGCCGGCGACGCCGAGATGGAGGAGCGCATCGCCAACCACCAGGCGGCGCGTCCCGATACGTGGACGACCGTCGAGGAGCCGCTCCGCTTAGCGGAGGCCGTGGGCGAGGCGAAGGGCTTCGACGCCGTGCTGGTGGACTGCCTGACGCTGTGGGTAAGCAATCGCATGCTGGCCGCGCAGGGGGAGGAGCCGCAGACGGTGGAGGATGTGCTGCTGGCGGAGGTGGGTCGTGTGCTGGACACGCACCGTCGCGGCGCGGCGACGCTCATCCTGGTCAGCAACGAGGTCGGCCTGGGGCTGGTGCCGCCGAATCCGCTGGGCCGCGCCTACCGCGACCTGCTGGGCCGCGTGAACCAGACGTTCGCGGAGGCGGCGAATCGCGTGTACATGCTGGTGGCGGGCGTCGCGGTGGACGTGAAGGCGCTGCCCGGCGCGGTGCTGACGCCGTCGGGTCGCCCGCCGGAGAGGCCCTCGCGCAAGCGCCTGTACACGACAGGCGAGGCGGAACGCATCCAGCGGCTGCTGGAGGCACGGGAGCGACGACGCGGCAATCGCGTCTGACGCCTTCCCGCCAAGAATATCGCGTGCAGTGGATTCCCGCTTTCGCGGGAATGACGGGCTAGAGGACGATGCATGGTCCTTGCGACGGCCTTACAGTTCCCGTCATTCCGGACTTGATCCGGAATCCAGACCCCACGGAGTGGATTCCTGCTTTCTCAGGAATGACGGGGGGAGGAGTGCCCCGGGAACGATGGTGCGGCGGTTGAGCGCCGCGGGCGCGACGTGCTATCCTAGAGTGGTGTCACCGAAGTTTGCCACAATGTCATTGCGAGGACTCCGGCAAGCCGGAGGACGAAGCAATCTGGAGGAAGGGTGCGCCCCGCCGCCAGATTGCCACGGCCCTCCTTCGTCGGGCCTCGCAATGACAATTCGTACGCGTATTTCAGGGAGAGGACACTAGGCTCTGTTGACATTCCCGCTCATGGTTCGACAGGCTCACCACGAGCGGGAAAATACCAAATGTCAACAGAACCTAGTACCTAATGGCGACAAACCGCGTACCCTTCACCGAACGTGCGCCGTGGTTCACCAGATACAAGTCTTATTACGCTGATTTACGCAACTAGGTACTAGAAGGTGCCGCCTTATGAGCGGCGAAGTGAATACGGAACGGTACGCTGGGGGAGCGAGTAGCTGAGAGGCGGGATCAAGCCCACCAACCCCTCGAACCTGATCTCGGGAAGCCGTCGCCGGCGCGCAAACGCCGGAGGCGGAAGACGAGCGTAGGGAAAGCGGCCAGAGACGGAGACCATTGTGACCGGCTTTTGGTTCGCAGTGGTCTTTTTTTGTACCCCTCCTCTCGCACACCCCAGCCTGAGTCCCGCCGCCCCGCAGGGCGGGGTGGCGACTGCATAGGGAGGACAGCATGACACAGGTATCCGAGAAACCCATCACGACGACATACGCCTTTCCGGCGAGCCGGAAGGTCTATGTGCCCGGTGCGCGGGAGGGCGTGCGCGTGCCGATGCGCGAGATATCGCTGACGCCCACGCAGGGCCGCGCCGGCCCGGAGGCGAACGCCCCGCTGCGCGTGTACGACACCAGCGGCGTGTACACCGACCCCGCGGTGCAGACCGACGTGCGCAAGGGGCTTGCGCCGCTGCGCCGCCCGTGGATTCTGGCGCGCGGCGACGTCGAGGAGTACGCGGGCCGCGAGGTCATGCCCGTGGACGATGGCACCGTCGGCGCGGGAGACACCATGCGCGTCTTCCCTGAGCTGACGCGCCGCCCCCTCCGCGCGAAGTCGGGCCGGACGGTGACGCAAATGCACTACGCGCGCAAGGGCATCATCACGCCGGAGATGGAGTTCATCGCGATACGCGAGGGGCTGGACCCGGCGCTCGTCCGCGACGAGGTCGCGCGCGGTCGCGCCATCATTCCCGCCAACGTCAACCACCCGGAGAGCGAGCCGATGATCATCGGCAGGAACTTCCTGGTCAAGGTCAACGCGAACATCGGCAACTCGGCGGTCGCCTCCTCGATAGACGCGGAGGTCGAGAAGATGGTGTGGGCCACCCGATGGGGCGCGGACACGGTCATGGACCTGTCCACCGGCAGGAACATTCACACGACCCGCGAGTGGATTGTCCGCAACTCGCCGACGCCCATAGGCACGGTGCCCATCTACCAGGCGCTGGAGAAGGTGGACGGCCAGCCGGAGGCCCTGACGTGGGAGGTCTTCCGCGACACGCTCATCGAGCAGGCGGAGCAGGGCGTGGACTACTTCACGATTCACGCGGGCGTGCTGCTACGCTACGTGCCGCTCACCGCGAAGCGCGTGACCGGCATCGTGTCGCGCGGCGGCTCCATCATGGCGGCGTGGTGCCTCGCCCACCACCAGGAGAACTTTCTGTACACGCGCTTCGAGGACATCTGCGAGATCATGGCCGCGTACGACATCGCGTTCTCGCTGGGCGACGGGCTGCGCCCCGGCTCCATCGCGGACGCCAACGACGAGGCGCAGTTCGGCGAGCTGGACACGCTCGGCGAGCTGACGAAGGTGGCGTGGGCGCATGACGTGCAGGTGATGATCGAGGGGCCGGGCCACGTGCCGCTGCACAAGATCAAGGAGAACGTGGACAGGCAGCTTGAGGTGTGCCACGAGGCGCCGTTCTACACGCTGGGGCCGCTGACCACGGACATAGCGCCCGGGTACGACCACATCACGTCGGCCATCGGCGCGGCGGTCATCGGCATGCACGGCACGGCGATGCTGTGCTACGTGACGCCGAAGGAGCACCTGGGGTTGCCCGACAGGGAGGACGTGAAGCAGGGGGTCATCGCGTACAAGATCGCCGCGCACGCCGCTGACCTGTCGAAGGGGCATCCCGGCGCTCAGATGTGGGACGACACGCTGTCGAAGGCGCGCTTCGAGTTCCGCTGGGAGGACCAGTTCAACCTGGCGCTGGACCCGGAGACGGCCCGCGCCTACCACGACGCGACGCTGCCCGCGTCGCCCGCGAAGACGGCGCACTTCTGCTCCATGTGCGGCCCCAAGTTCTGCAGCATG
Source organism: Dehalococcoidia bacterium (assembly GCA_030648205.1). NCBI lineage: Bacteria > Bacillati > Chloroflexota > Dehalococcoidia > Dehalococcoidia bacterium. Next base: position 6,892 of record JAUSIH010000042.1, read on the forward strand.
CGCATCACGCAGGACGTGCGCGAGTACGCGCGGCGGAAGGGGCTGGAAGGGGAGGCCGCCATCGCGGCGGGGCTGGAGGAGAAGGCGCGGGAGTTCCGCGAGTCCGGCGGGCGGATTTACCGGAAAGCGTAGAGTAGGGAGCGGCTGACAGACTTGGTTACAGTAGGACTCCCCCTCTGGGATGCTGTGTAGCGAGACTGCAATATGATTATTGAGCAGCGAGCAGCAACAGCTATGAAAGCATGGCTCGTCACTTGGGAAGGGGCAACACATCATGCGAAAGTATCGGACCCTTTAATAGCTATTTTCAGCGCTCGGAAAGGGGACCGTTGGATAGCCAGCTATATCGAGGGGTATTATTTGATGACGTCATGTACAGCTCAAGAAGTGGCCTACCTCGCCAATCGCCCACACACCATACCTTACAAAGCGAGCCGTCACTTCTTCATCATTAATGGCGTACCACACGGTGATCGGATGAGGTGTGGAAACAATCCATTTATCTATGCGCGGAAAGTGACCAATCTCACGGTTACGGAAGACCGAGAGCATCGGCGAGAGATCATACGCTGGAAAGAGCCTCCCATATTTCGCTGGAAAGACGAGCTTCGCAACGCGGTAGAGATAGCAAAGGAGGGCTCGGCGAAAACGTTGGAGAGGCCCCTTGAGACAATGGTCAGGGTGAACGGAATCGCTGGCTAGCGGGCTTGGCGTGCAGTCGGGCAGTAGCTAGCTGGGGATAGCCGACGGACGATATTCCAGAAGGAGTCGGTTCAGATGCTGCGATTGATAGGAGAACGACCCCGAGTTTAATTCGGTGAGGTGGTGGCAAAACATGGCCCAACAAAAGCCATCCTTTCCAAGAGATTATTTTCGGCTAAAGGGCAAAACCGCAGAAAGGATTGTCCACGAATTGGCGGCAAAGACCTTTCTGATAGATTGGTGTTTTTTGAATCCCAAACTACCCGATGGCAAAGAGCTATGTGACCTGTTAGTGATTTTTGACGATATAGCAATAATCTGGCAGGTCAAAGACCTTAAGCTTGATAAAAATGGAACATATAAAAAGTCGGAGGTTGAAAAGAATCTGCGCCAACTCTCTGGAGCCAGAAGACAGCTATTTGACCTAAAAACCCCTATTGAGCTAGAAAACTCCCGGCGAAGAAAAGAACACTTTGACCCTAACGTTGTCAAAAAAGTATATCTTATCGCTGTTCTTCTAGGCGAAGGCGAGGAATCTTTTTCCTTTGCCGAGGAAATCAAAAGGCACACAGCCCATATTTTCACTAAGGATTTCACGCAGACCATTCTTAACGAGTTAGATACAATCAGTGACTTTGCCGAATATCTGAAAGCAAAGGAGGAGCTTCTCAACACGGGAAAGTCATTTATTATTCTGGGTGGCGAAGAAGAGCTGCTTGCTATTTATCTAATGGATGACAGAAGGTTTGACAGATTCAATAAGTTTGATTGTGTCGTAGTCCAAGATGGCTCATGGGAACATTTGCAAGACAGGCCGGAATACAGGAATAAGAAAAAAGCCGATGAAATAAGTTATGGTTGGGACAGTATCATCAATAGGACACATGCGCATGAGGGTTCTGAAAATTATGAGCTTGTTGCTCGTGAGCTTGCCCGTCCAAATAGGTTTCAAAGGCGATATCTAAGTAAAGTTTTCATTGAGGCTCATATCAAGGCGCACAACGAACGCACTCACGATTTGTTCCGCAGAATGGTGCAAAGTGATGGAGTAACATATTGTTTTCTATTTCAAGACGATCCAGAGCCGAGAGAAAAAAGGACAGCAATGCTAGCCGCCATTTGTCGGGTTGCGCGGGGGAAGTTCCAACAAAACAAAACGGTTTTGGGGATAGCTACCGAAATGAAAATCCGACCAGCTTGCTCTTATGACTTTTGTCTTATGTATTTACCAGAATGGACAGAAGAAGATCAAAGGAACATGGAACAATTACAGAAAGTAACAGGCATTTTCGTGAATCCGGTTATCAGCCACGTCCATGAGGATGAATACCCACAAAAAGGCGAGTCAGGTAGGATAGAATCATAATGCCACCAAAGCTTTTGCGGAAGCGCCGCTGGATGAAGGGATTTGCGTATTGCTCACCGTGCTCCACCGCTGGTAGTTGCCTCAGCCATGGCGCCAGGTCAGACCGCGGAAGCTATCGCCTATACGTGGTCTCGCTGCGGCGGGCCACCTTGAGGACCACCACCAGCGCGCGGTCGTCGTGGACGTCGTACACGACGCGGCAGGAGCCGACCCGGATGCGCCACGCGCGCTCCTCGCCCCGTAGCTTGCGCCTGATCTCTGCTATAATTCCCGTTGAACTCCTGCGGATTGTCGCAATTGGCGGAGGGGTCTATGAAGTTCGCCATCACGCTTGAAAAAGACGAGGACGGATATATTGTCGCCAGTTGTCCGGCTCTGCCCGGATGCCACTCCCAGGGGAAGACCAAACGGGAGGCCATCGCCAACATCAGGGAGGCCATCCGGGGCTACATAGCCAGCATGCGCAAGCACGGAGAGCCTATTCCCTCCATCACAGCGGTTGAAGAGGTGGAGGTGGCGGTCCAAGTGGCCCGTCTCCCTCTCCTCAAGGAGAGGGGGCCAGAGCCTGTCCTGAGCTTGCCGAAGGAGGGTGAGGTGACTCGCCCGAACGGGAGTGATATATGAAACCATTCGTGAAAGAGACCGGTATCGTGGCCCCGCTGCCACGGGTCAACGTGGACACGGACCAGATCATCCCCGCCCAGTTCATGAAGCGCATCGAGCGGACGGGCTACGGCCCGTTCCTCTTCTTCGCATGGCGCTACCTGCCGGACGGCAAGCTGAACCCCAGCTTTGAGCTGAACGCCCCCGGCTATCAGGGCGCCAGCGTGCTGGTGGCGGGCCGCAACTTCGGCTGCGGGTCGTCGCGGGAGCACGCGCCCTGGGCGCTCGATGGCTACGGCATCCGCGCCGTCATCGCGCCCAGCTTCGCCGACATCTTCCGCAACAACTGCTTTCAGAACGGCATTGTCACCGTCGTGCTTCCCGAGGAGCAGGTCAATCAGCTCCTCCAGAAGGCCCAGTCGAAGCCGGGCTACAGGCTGACGGTGGACCTGGAGCAGAAGCGTGTCTTCGACGCCGAAGGCTTCAGCGCCTCCTTCGACATCGAGGAGTTCAAGCGCCACTGCCTGCTGAACGGGCTGGACGACATCGGCCTGACCCTCCGGCACGAGGACAGGATAAGGACCTACGAGAAGGGCGTGAGGGCCGCGGCCCCGCCCGCGTAAGCGCCGCCCGACCTCCCTCCTAGTACCTACTTGCGAAAAAGGGCGGTATCATCAACCGCTCATGGTTCGACAAGCTCACCACGAGCGGCTCGCCCTTCGACAAGCTCAGGGTGAGCGGACAATGTCAACAGAACCTAGCTCCGCCTCCTTGTGCCAGCAAGGACGTTTGCCTGGAGCAGCGCTGGCCCTTATAATCACAGCGGCCCGCGCAAGTGGCGACTCTTGCTAACTGAACGTCTCTACATCAGGGAGGTACGCACGTGAAGGCAACTATCGCGATCATGCCCGGCGACGGAATCGGCCCGGAGATTGTGCCACAGGGCGTCAAGGCGCTGAAGGTCATCGCCAAACGCTTCAAGCACGATTTCAACCTCGTGCCGGTGCAGATGGGCTACAACGCGTTGAAGGCCACGGGTTCCGCGCTCACGCCCGAGACGATAAAGACCTGCGACAAGAGCAACGGCATCCTCCTGGGGGCCACCGGCGCCGCCCAGTGGGAGCACGCCAGCGAGAACTATCCGCCCGGCTGGGGACGCCGCCAGCTCTGCCGCGAGCTGAAGCATCGCATCAGCGTGCGGCCCGCCAGGGTCTATTCCCAGACGATCAACACCAGCCCCGTGAAGCCGGACCGCATCCAGGGCATGGACCTGGTCGTCGTCCGGGACATGGTCCTCATCAACAAAGAAGGGATCAAGACGGCGGAGGACACCCCTCGCGGCAGGCACGCGACGGACAGGCTCGACTTCTACGAAGACGAGATCGTGCCCACGCTGAAGTTCAGCTTCCTGCTGGCGCGGAGCCGCAAAAAGAAGCTCTGCCTGATGGCCCAGTCCTCGGTCTTCGCGACGTCCAAGCTCTGGCTCCAGGTATTCACCGATATGAGCAAGAAATACCCGGACGTGCAGATAGACACCCAGGCGCCGGACAACTGCGCCATGCAGCTTATGCGCAATCCCACCGTGTTCGACGTCATCGTCTGCGACAGCACGTCCATGGGCGGCATGATGAACAACCTGGCCGCCCTGCTCATCGGCTCCATCGGCATGGCGCCGGGCACCACCATCGGCCTGCGGGACGGCGAGACGTTCACGCAGATGGTCATGCCCAACGGCCTGTACGAGCCTATCCACGGCAGCGCCCCCGTGCGCGCGGGGCAGGGCATCGTCAACCCCATCGGCACCGTGCTGGCCGCCGCCATGCTCCTGCGCTACTCTCTGGGCCTGGAACAGGAGGCGCAGGCCGTCGAGCGGGGCGTGGAGAAGGCCCTGACCCAAGGCTACCGCACCTATGACATCATGGAGCCGGGCAAGACCAAGGTGGGCACGGATGAGATGGGTGACCGCGTAGCCGCCGCCATTGAGGCGGGGGCGTGATGCGCGGTATAATAGACCGGAGCACCTTAACAACCGTATAGCAGCGTCGGCGCGACAGATGCCCCTGCGTGCCGCCCAAAGCTTCAGGCCCTGGAATTGAGGCCCGCGGGGCGCCCTGCCTCCGTTGGTAACCGGAGGGGAGTCGCGTCCTCTCGCGACATTTTCCTTATGACAATCGGGAGGTATCATGAACGACCATGCCGGCGGCGAAGTCGCCCTGTTTATCGATTTTGAGAATATCCGCTACTCAATGGTCAAGCTCTACGGCCAGGAGCCGGACCCCCAGAAACTGATGGCCAAGGCCCTCAAATACGGCAGAGTATCTGTCGCAAGCGCCTACGCGGACTTCAGCAGACATCCTGAAGCCCTGGCGCGTCGCTTCGAGGTCGCCGGCATCGCCCGCGTGGACGTGCCGCCCAAGGTGCGGACCGACCACGAGGAGAGCCGGGTCGATCTCTTCATGCTTCTCGACATTATTGATGCCCTGTTGGACAGGCCGCAGGTGGACATCTTTGTCCTCATGACCGGTGACAGCGACTTCATCCGCGTGGCGGTCAAGCTGAAGAACCGCTTTGGCAAGAAGGTCATCATCAGCGGCGTGCCCGGCGCGGTGAGCAACGACCTGGTCCAGTGCGCCTCCGGGTCGGACCCGGTGGAAGTGGACGAGGGCCTGAGCGATGAGGTGCTGCGCAAGGAGCTCATCCGCACCGCAGCCTACCTGGAGATAAAGTGGAAGCAGCCGACGTTCCGGGGCATCAAGCAGTGGGTGAGTGACCCGCGCTGCAAGCTCGGCATATCCGCCGACAAGGCGCACCGCCTCCTGGATGAGATGGTGCAAGCCGGCCTCTTCACCCGGAATGTCGAGACGGCGTGGGTCAACGAGGAGCCGCGAGAGATCACCGTGACGCGCCTGAACCGGGAGCACCCGGAGGTCGCGGGCGTCCTGGTGAGCACGCCGTCGGCCACGCCGCCACCTGCGCCGGTGGTCGCCGCCGAGACGTCGTAAGCGCCGTCGAACAGAGCGCCACTAAAGAGAGCTGGCTTTGGGGCCAGCTCTTTTCTTTGTCCACCGAGACTGCCCGAGCAACTACGGCGCGGGAGCCTCGCCGTGGTAAGATGGGCCGGTATGGACTTCTCCGAGAAACTGGCCGCGGCTATCCGGCGGAACGACAGCCTTCTGTGCGTGGGCCTGGACCCGGACCCGGCGCGGATGGCTGGGCGGGATGTTGGCGCATTCAACAAGGCCATCATTGATGCGACCGCGGACCTGGTCTGCGCCTTCAAGCCCAATCTGGCCTTCTACGAGGCCCTGGGCAACCCCGGCCTGCGGGCGCTGGAGGAGACGCTGAAGGCGGCGCCGAGCCATATCCCGGTCATCGGCGACGGCAAGCGCGGGGACATCGGCAACACGGCCAGGGCGTACGCGACGGCGCTCTTCGACGTGTGGGGCTTCGATGCGGTGACGGTGAACCCCTACCTGGGGGGCGATACCCTGGAGCCGTTCCTCTCACGCGCGGGCAAGGGCGTCTTCGTCCTCTGTCGGACATCCAACCCCGGCTCCGCGGAGTTCCAGGCGCTGGAGGTGCGCCCGCCCGGCGGCGGAGAGCCGCGCCCCCTCTACGAGTGGGTGGCGTCGCGGGCCATGTCCTGGAAGAGCGCGGCGTCCGTGGGGCTGGTGGTAGGCGCCACGTACCCCGACGAGCTTCGACGCATCCGCTCCCTCTGCCCCGGCGCGCACCTGCTGGTGCCGGGCGTGGGCGCCCAGGGCGGCGACCTGGAGGAGGCCGTGCGGAACGGACTGGATGCCCCGCAAGGCGGGGCCACCATCATCAATGTCTCGCGTCAGGTCCTGTTCGCCTCGCAGGGGGCTGACTTCGCGGAGGCGGCGCGACGGGCCGCCGAGGGCCTGCGCCAGCGCATTCGACAGGCTCTCGCAGCGGCGCGAAAGGGCTAGCGTGTGGTCGCCCTGGATATCCGCGTCGGCGATGTGGTGCAGTTGCGCAAGGCCCATCCGTGCGGCAGCGACCTGTGGAAGGTCGTTCGCACGGGCGCCGACATCGGCGCGCTCTGCAGCGGGTGCGGCCGGCGCGTGATGCTCGACCGTGGACGCTTTCAGCGGCGCGTGAAGGCTGTGGTGCAGCGCGGGCCAGCCCCAACGCCCGATGAGGGTTCATAGCGTGGCTTCTCAGGAGCCACGTGGCCAAGCACCCCGCGGAGGCCCCGCCTTGACGTAGGGAAGCCCTGTTCCTATACTCCGCTTCGGAGACGCACCGTACGCGCGCGCTGCGGCGGCGCGTCTCATGCCCGTCACCGCTTCCGTCGCGCGCCGCTCGGAGGCATGCCGCGGAGGACACGCCGGTAGTCGCCAGGAGATTGGACTGAGTGGGTAGTCGGCTTCTCGCGCTGGTCAAACAGGGGTGGCGCCGTTTCGCCGAGTGGCACGCCAACCTCGGCGCCGTCCTGCTGCTCGCGAATGTCATCATGCTCTCCCTGTTCGTCTTCATTACGGCCACGGGGCGCGACGTTTACGTGGACCAGGGGACGGACTTCGAGGAGTACTGGGGCACGGCCACGCGCCTGCTCGACAACGGAGTGTACGGGAACGCCTTTGAAAGCCCCACGCGGATGCGTCAGCCTTTCTACTCCTACTTTCTGGCGGGCCTGCGGGCCATTCAGGGGGACAACTTCAACGTCCTGCGCCTCTCCCAGATAGTCGTTGTCCTGGCGGGCATTCTCGTGGCCTACTATCTGGCCAGGTCTCTGTGGGACACGCGCGCGGCCCTGGCTGGCGCACTGCTTCTGGCCGTGCACCCCGTGTTGCTCTTCAATGCGGTGACGATGACGAACGAGCCGCATTTCATCCTGTTCCTGTTGCTCAGCCTCCTGTGTCTTGTGGCTGTTACGCGGAGGCCATCCGTGCTGCTGACTCTGCTGGCCGGAGCGCTCCTGGGCGCGGCGGCGCTCACCCAGCCTGTCGCATTCCCTCTCCCATTCGTCATTGGCTTGCTGTGGATGCTGCCGATTGGCCTCCTGCCCCTGTCCTGGCCCCGACGCACGTTGCACGGCGTCCTCCTGGTGGGCGCTGTCCTGCTGGTGATGCTTCCCTGGGCGATGCGGAACTATCAGGACATGGGCGTCTTCACGTTCGTTTCCAGCGAACGCGGGGCCAGCCTGTGGTCGGCGGCGCAACCGGGCTGGCGCTGGGGGTATGCCGACCAGCTTGTTGACCCCGCCAATGCAGCGGAGTTTAACGGGATTCGCGGGGGCGACTCGTTCCTGACCGGGCGCTACTTCCTCGGCCAGGCTGCGGAGGCGGCGTTCACGCAGGCGGCCATCCGGCACGTTCTCGCCGACCCGCTGGTCTGGGCCGCGAAGAATGCGGTCAAGCTCGTCCTGGACCTGCTGCTCCTGCCCGGCTTCGGCGCGTGGTTCGGTCCTCTCTGGCTTGCGGCGCAGGCGGGCCACCTGGCTGTGCTGGCGCTGGCGGGCTGGGGCGTCTCCAGGATTCGCCTCCTGGGTGACGAGCATCTTCTGGTCTTCCTGGTGGCCCTCTATTTCATGCTCGCCCTGTTCCCGCTCTCCATCACTCCCCAGAGCTTCGCGCCGACCGTCGTCATCCTGGCCCTTTTCGCCGGGTATGCATTGAGCCGCCTCCTGTCGCCCGCCCGCGAGCGGGACTCCACGGGCACGTGAGCGGCGCATGGCGGATGGCGCTCTTCGCGCCCGCCTCCGAAGCGCCGACGCATGAAGGTGAACGTGTTGCTCTGGCCGTGGACGGTGGGGTAGAATAAGCATCTGAGAAGTGTTGGGAGCGCAGGAGGCCCGGGCCTATGATGGAAATGACTATTGACAGCATCCGCGTCAGCTTGATGAACTACCAGCGGGTGGTCATCCTGAAGGAGAAGAACGCCGACCGCTATCTGCCCATCTGGATTGGCCCGGCGGAGGCGGATGCTATCGCCATCAAGCTCCAGGATGTTTCCGTCCCGCGGCCCCTGACCCATGACCTCCTCCGACTGGTCATCACGACGCTCGGCGCCTCGGTGGACTCCATCATCGTCTGCGACCTTCAGAGCGACACTTTCTTCGCCAAGGTCATCCTGCAGGTGGACGGCAAGAAGGTGGAGATAGACGCGCGCCCGAGCGACGCCATTGCCCTGGCGGTCCGCACCAAGGTCCCCATCTACGCCGAGAACCACGTCCTGGACAAGGCGGGCATCGTGCTGGACAAGGAGACCGGTGAGCCAGTCTCTCAGACACAGCCGCAGGCCCTGGCCGGGGAGCCCGGCGCGCCCAGCACGCCGAAGAAGGTGGACGAGGAAGAAGTGCGGCGCATGTCCGCCTTCAAGGAATTCATTGACACCCTGGACCTGGAAGACTTCGGCAAGGGCGGCAGCAAGGCCTCCTAGGCTTGGGTGCCGCATGGACGAAGGCTTCTTCAAGAGGGTGATGTCTCAGGTATCCTGCGCCTCGTGCGGGCGGCGTTATGAAGCGGACGACGTCCATGTTCTGGGACATGAGGAACAAACCTGGTTCCTGCGCCTCGTCTGCGGCGGCTGTCGGAACACCGGGCTTGTCGCCGCGGTCGTCAACGACGAGGGGAAGCCGCCGGAGATCGTAACCGACCTCTCCGCAAAAGAGCTGGCCCGGCTGCGGGAGCTCACCCCCGTCAGCAGCGACGACGTTCAGGACGTCCGCAAGGCGCTGGACGATTTTCGGGGCGACATCTCCAAGCTCTTCTCGCCGGAATAGTCGTAGCGCTTGGCGCACCAGGCCCAGATCGAGATTCCGTGTTCTGGTGGCGCGGTCGGCCCGGCCCGGTTTCCCCGGCGCCCCCCCGTGTTCTCTCACAGCTTAAGGCACAGGTGTTGCCGATAACAGGCGCTTGCGCATTATGGAAAAGGATAGCTCTCACAGTCCTTCCGCGGAAGGACGTCGGAGCTTCAGAGCCTGCCCTGAGATGGTTGAATGAGGTGTCCCCCCCCTGAGTTTTCTCTCATGTCCCCTGCGTCTTATGAGGGGGGACCGTGGTGATGAGGTCATCCGCTCCGCACCGACCACAGCAGGTTGTCGCCCTGTGCAAAATGGTGTGAGGGCACACGGTAGTGTATCAGTTAGGTCGTCGTCATTCCGGCTTTCGCCGGAATCCATCAGAGCGTCTCCCCCACGCACGTCTCTGGACACCGGCCTTCGCCGGTGTGACGGGTAGAGTCCCATTCCCTACCACGGCAAACTGATACAGTACCGGGCACACGGCCAACTTGACTTTTGAAGCCAATCGTGCATATAATCTCCCGATTATGCTTTCCGGAACATGCCTTGATCAGGCTTTGGCAATGCAGTTCAACGTAGCCCAACAGTTGAAGGGGCCCATAGGTTCCGTCCGGCAGGTTGTGGTGGACGACGCCTTCCCCGCCGGCCAGGGCTCGGGCGCCGAGCGCGTGGTGGGCGCGTTGACGTTCCTGCGGACCGATCGAAGCATTCTGGTGACGGGTCACCTGGAGACGGAGACCAGCGCCACGTGCGGTCGCTGTCTGGCGGGATGCCGGCAGTCGGCTGCGTTTGATATTGAGGAGGAGTTCTTTCCCACCGTGGACGTTACGACGGGGATACGTCTGCCCCTTCCGGAAGAGGACGCCTTCACCATTGACGAACACCACATCCTGGACATCCAGGAGGCTGTGCGACAGTACATCCTTCTAAGCCTCCCCATGAAGCCCCTCTGCAAGAGCGATTGCCGCGGCCTCTGCACCCGCTGCGGAGCCAACCTGAACGAGCGTCCGTGCGACTGCGCCGAGCCGCGCGACGCCCGCTGGGCGCCCCTGAAGAAGCTCCTGGCCCAGTCCCGTTCGTCCGGTTCCCAGAACTAGTTAGAAGGAGCCCTCATGACACCTCTGCCTAAACGAAGATTTTCGCACGCCCGGCACGGCAACAGGACGAGCCACCAGGCGCTGCATCTCAAGTCCCTGGCCCCGTGCCCCCAGTGCAAGACACCCCGCATGCCACACCGGGTGTGCCCCGTGTGCGGCACCTACAACGGCAAGGAGGTAGTCGCCGTCAAGAGCAAGAAAGCGGCCGCCTAACGGATAGCATCAGCCTGACGGAGCGTTCTCTGGACGCGCCCCTCAGGCTTTATACTTTATGGGGGTGGTAACTGGATGGGAAACATAGCACTTCTCTTTCCTGGTCAGGGTTCCCAGGCCGTGGGCATGGGCCGCACTCTCTTCGAGAGCTCAGCCGAGGCCCGCGCAATCTTCGAGGAGGCGGACAGCACGCTGGGTTGGAAGCTGTCCCGTCTGTGTTTTGAGGGTCCGGAGGACGAGCTCCGCCAGACCGTGAACGCCCAGCCCGCCATCATGACCGTCAGCGTGGCCTGCATGCGGTCAGCGCAGGGCGAGGGCCTTGTGGACATGTCCAAGCCCCTCTTTGTCGCGGGGCACAGCCTGGGCGAGTACACTGCCCTGGTTGCCGCGGGCGCGCTCACCTTCGCTGAGGCCGTCCGCCTCGTCCGCGAGCGGGGACGCCTGATGCAGTACGCCTCCACCGTTCGGCCGGGCGGCATGGCCGCCGTCCTGGGGCTGGACGAGGTGGCCCTTGAAGAAGTCTGCCAGCAAGCTGACGCGCAGATCGCCAACATCAACTCCCCGGAGCAGATAGTCATCAGCGGCTCCCGCGAAGGCATCGCCCGGGCCATGGACATGGCCAAGGCGCGCGGCGCGCGCCGCGTGATCCCGCTCGAAGTGAGCGGCGCCTTTCACTCCCTTCTGATGTGGCCGGCCGCGCAGGGCATAGCCAAGGCCGTGGCCGAGCTTCGTTTCGCCCCCGCGGCGGTCCCCGTGGTAGCCAACTGCACGGGGCACCCCATCACCACGGTGAACGAAATCAAGGCGGAACTCGTCAAGCAGATGTGCAATGCCGTCCACTGGGCGCGCTCGATGGAGTATATGCTGAGCGCGGGCGCCGACACCTTCGTCGAGATCGGCCCCGGACGGGTCCTGTCCGGCCTGGCCAAGCGGTTTAGCAAGGATATTACGACTATCAACATCGACGGGTCCCCCGCTGGCGTCGGGTCCCGCGCCTAGAGTCCGTCCCAATCATGACCGCCAGCCTCTCCGGGAAGGTCGCCCTGGTCACTGGCAGTGGCCGAGGCATCGGCCGAGCGATCGCTCTGGTCCTCGCGGAGAGGGGAGCTAGCCTTGTCCTGAACGACGTGGGCGACCCTGCCCCCGTCCAGTCCGTCGCCGCCGAAGTCCGCGCCAAGGGAGGAAAGGCCTCCATCGCCCTGGCTGACATCAGCGCGCCCGACCAGGTCATCAAGATGGTGGAGACGGCTGTCCAGGAGCTTGGACAGGTGTCCATACTGGTGAACAACGCGGGCATCACGCGGGACAAGCTCCTGCTCCGCATGTCCGACGACGACTGGGACAAGGTGCTCTCCATCAACCTGACGGGCGCCTTCCTTTGCACACGCGCCGTCCTGAGCGGCATGTTGCGGGCGCGATGGGGGCGTATCATTAACATTGCGAGCGTAGTGGGCAGGACCGGAAACGCCGGCCAGGCCAACTACAGCGCGGCCAAGGCGGGGCTTATCGCCCTGACCAAGACCACGGCCCAGGAGGTTGGGTCTCGTGGAGTCACCTGCAACGCCATCGCACCCGGCTATGTGGAGACCGCCATGACCATCAGCCTGCCGGAGAGCGTCCGCCAGGAGTTCCTCAAGAGGATTCCTCTGGGCAGACCCGCTCAGCCAGAGGAAGTCGCCAAGGCGGCCGCCTTCCTCGCCTCCGAAGACGCCAGCTACGTCACCGGCCACGTGCTGCACGTGGACGGCGGCATGGTCATGTACTAGGTGGTGGGCCATGCGCAATTCCCGGCGGAAGGCCCGCGTCCTCGCGTTCCAGGTCCTCTTCGAGGTGGACTGCACGCGCCACGATGTGGAGAGCGTTCTTCAACACGTCCTGGAGGATGCCAAGATGGAGCCACTCTTGGAGGAGTTCGCCCAGAGGCTCGCGCGAGGCGTCCGGGCGCGCCAGCGGGAGATCGACGGGATAATCCAGAGGTTAGCTCCCGCCTGGCCAGTGGGGCAACTGGCCCCGGTGGACAGAAACATCCTGCGGGTTGCCCTATTTGAGATTTTGTTCGATAATGAGACGCCGCCCAAGGCTGCAATCAACGAAGCAGTGGAGATTGCGAAGCTCTTTGGCGGTGAGGCCTCTCCCAAATTTGTGAACGGCGTGCTGGGCAGCCTGATGGCGGAGCGGGAGAAAGCGACCCTCGTCTCCGCGTAGACAGGCAAGCCAATGGCGCCGAAGGATAGGCTGGGTCACGCAGTAACACCAGACAACTCTCGCATGACGAGGCCGGACATGGCCCGGCCAAACGCTCGCGGAAAGGAGGGTGGACCTTGCCGAAGGAAGGCAAAGTTTTCGACCGGGTCAAGAAGATCGTCGTTGACCAGTTGGGGGTGGAGGAAGGTCAGGTCAAGCTGGAGGCTTCCTTTGTTGACGACCTGAACGCGGACTCCCTGGACCTTGTGGAGCTGATCATGGCCTTGGAGGAAGAGTTCAGCGACGGCAGCAAGAAACTGGAGATATCCGACGAGGACGCGGAGAAGATCCGCACCGTCCAGAACGCAGTCGAATTTATCAAGAACAAGACCGGGCAGGAGTAAGCGTGGCGCCGGCGGGAAGCCGCGCGGATTCCGCGACCGCTTATGAAGGACTTATCGAGGTGCGTACCCTGAGGGCGCACCTCGATTTATTTGCGCCCTGGCCGCGCCGCGACCTGTTAGCCTGGTGACGAAGGTGCGCCGCAATGGCCTCGCTGGTCGGCTGGAGCCTGGGGACCGCACAACGGGTGCGCTTCTTTATCTTCGTATATTCGGGCCTTAGGGTGTAGCGCCTTGGACATCCTGCAGGCAGGCTTCCTCGTGGTGCTCGGGATAGTCGTGGGCACGTACGGGACGCTCATAGGAGCTGGCGGCGGCTTTCTCCTGGTGCCCGTGCTCCTCTTCATGTACCCGCATGAGAAGCCAGCGACCGTGACCACCATCTCCCTGGCGGTGGTCTTCTTCAACGCTCTGTCCGGCTCCTTTGCGTACGGGCGCATGCGGCGCATAGACTACAAGTCGGGGGCGCTGTTCGCCATCGCCACCGTGCCCGGCGCGGTGCTGGGGGCGCTGGCCATCTCGCTGGTGTCCCGCGGCCTGTTCAGCGTGGTCTTCGGCGTGGTGCTCGTCGTCATATCGGCGCTGTCGTTCATGAGCGTACGCGCGAGGGCGTCGCCGGACCGGCCGGCCAGCGTCTTCTGGAAGATACGCACTCTAGTAGATCAGTTCGGCCAGCGCCACGCGTACGCGTTCGACCTGCGCATCGGCCTGGCGCTGAGCTTCGTGGTCGGTTTCCTGTCCAGCCTCCTGGGTATAGGCGGCGGCATCATCCACGTGCCCGCGCTTGTCAACCTGCTCCATTTCCCGGTCCACATCGCCACCGCCACGTCTCAATTCGTCCTGGTAGTCACCTCCTTCGCTGGCTCCGCCGTCCACGTGGCCTCCGGCGAACTGGCCCCGGGAACGGGGCTCGTGCGCGTCCTGCTCCTGGCGGCGGGAGTGCTGCCTGGGGCGCAGATAGGCGCACGGCTGGCGGCGCACGTGCGAGGCACGTGGATTATACGGCTGCTGGCGCTGGCGCTGACCCTGGTGGGCCTGCGCCTGATCGCCCTGGGGCTGGTCGGATAGCGCCTTCATTGACGGGGTCTTAGACCTTTGCTAAGATGAACCACGACGAGGCTGTACGTGAACCGATGGGAAAACCGGAACATGCAGGATGCCAGAAGCGTTCCGCTGCACGGTACAATAGGCGGGGGGCGGTGTATTGCGCCCCCGCATGGCGCTTTTACGACAGTCCTCCGGCGCTGCGACAGATTCGGTAGCTGTCGCATGAGGTCATAGCTATGGCGGAAGCACAACCTGCCCAAGCGGCCCTGGACGTCCTGCACAGGGAGTGCTCCGCGTGCACCGCCTGCGGCCTCGCCAAGGGCCGGACGCACGTGGTGCCCGGGGAGGGACCCGCGCGCGCTCAGGTGCTGTTCATCGGCGAGGGGCCGGGCTATCACGAGGACCAGCAGGCCCGTCCGTTCGTCGGCGCCGCCGGACAGCTCCTGACGCAACTCATTGAGATAGCGGGGCTGAAGCGCAGCGATGTCTATATCACCAACGTGGTGAAGTGCCGTCCTCCCAACAACCGGGAGCCTCTGCCCGGCGAGATAGAGGCGTGCCGGAAGTGGCTGGACAGCCAGATTGAGGTCATCCGGCCACGCGTTATCGTCACGCTGGGGCGGTTCTCCCTGGCGCGCTTCATTCCCAGCGAGTCCATATCCAAGATTCACGGCACGCCCCGCCGGTACGGCGGCGTCTACATACTTCCCATGCTGCATCCCGCCGCAGCCCTCTACCGGCAGAGCCTGCGCAAGACCCTGGAAGAGGACTTCAAGAAGCTCCCATCCCTTCTGGCCCAAGCCCAGGCGGACGGGGCCGCGCCCGCCGCGCCGACCAAGCCGCCGGAGGAGCCGCGTCAGATCGGCATGTTCTAGGCGCACTGAGATTTTTTGAAAAGAAACAACCCCACAGCGAAGAGATTCCGTGGGGCCGAGGTGAAGAAACAATGGCAGGAGACAAGCTACGCGTCATTCCCCTGGGTGGTCTGGGGGAGATCGGCATGAACATGATGGCGCTGGAGTATGGCGACGACATCGTTGTCATAGACTGCGGCGTCATGTTCCCCGATGCGGACATGCAGGGCGTGGACCTGGTAATCCCGGACATGACCTACCTGCTGGAGAACAAGGAGAAGGTCAGGGCTGTGCTGATTACTCACGGCCATGAAGACCACACGGGCGCTTTGCCGTGGCTCCTGCGCCGGTTGAACGTCCCCGTTTATGCTCCCCGTCTTGCCCACGGCCTTATAGAGGTCAAGCTTAAGGAATATCGCCTCCAAAGGGATGCCCAGCTCCACGTGGCGAAGCCCGGCGTGCCCCTTGAGTTGGGGGCCTTCGCCGTGGAGTGGTACCGCGTGTGCCACAGCATCCCGGATTCAATGGGCCTGATCATCCGCACGCCCGTGGGCACGGTGGTCCACAGCGGCGACTACAAGATTGACCACACGCCCGTGGACGGCAAGCCCACGGACTTCGGCAGGCTGGCCCAAGTGGGAAACGAAGGCGTGTTGCTTTTCATGTCGGACTCCACCTATGCGGAGGTCCCCGGCTACACCCCCTCCGAGCAGGTGGTCTCGGAGACGCTTGAGCAGGTCATCGCCAAAGCGCCGGGACGGGTCATCATCGCCACCTTCGCGTCGCTCATCTCGCGCATCCAGCAGGTCATCAACGGCGCCGCCGCGCACGACCGGCGTGTCTGCGTCCTGGGACGCAGCATGGAGAACAACGTGCAGATGGCGCTCAAGATGGGCTATCTGGCGGCCCCCACGGGCCTTCTGGTCAAGGTCCATGAGGCCAAGGCCCTGCCGCCGCACAAGGTGGTCTTCGTCGCCACGGGAACCCAGGGCGAGCCGTCGTCCGTGCTCGTGCGCGTCGCCCATCAGGACCATCGGGACCTGTCCATCATCCCGGGCGACACGGTCGTCTTCTCCGCGTCCGCTATCCCCGGCAACGAGACCGTCATCTCCAAGACCATAGACGACCTCTTCCGGCTCGGCGCCAATGTTCTGTACGACAGGATCGCCCGAGTCCACGTGCATGGGCACGCAAGCCAGGAAGAGCAGAAAATGATGATCAGCCTGCTAAGGCCTCGGTTCTTTCTCCCCGTCCACGGCGAGTACCGGCACATGGTCATCCACTCCCGGCTCGCTCAGACCATGGGCATTCCGCCCGCGCACACCTTCGTTCTGGAGGATGGGGATGTGCTGGAACTGAACTCCCAGCGGGGCGATGTCGTGGGCAGGGTGCCGAGCGGCCCCACCTACGTGGACGGCCTGCGCCTGTGGGGCATGGACAGCGCCGTGCTGCGCGATCGTCGCCTTCTCTCCCGCGACGGGTTCGTGGTCGTCATGGTGGCGGTGGACAAGCGCACCGGACGCGCGGCGGGCAGGCCGGATGTGGTCTCCGCGGGCTTCGTGGAGGAGCCGGACCTTCTGGAAGAGAGCCGTCAGCTTGTCCTCAAGACCCTGGGCCAGGGAAGCGAGCGCCCCACGGAATGGAGCTACGTCAACACAAAGCTGAAGGACGTCCTGGGACGTTTCTTCTACGAGCGAACGAAGCGCCGGCCAATGATCGTGCCGGTGACTTTTGAAGTGTAGGGGATGGAGGGCGCGTCCGGCGCTCGCAGGCTGTCGCCGGATTGCCAGGGGGTAATGCTCTATGGTTGACCGGTTCCGCGCCTTCGCCGCAACGCGTCTGGGGCGGCGCCTGCTCCTGTTCCTGGCGGCGCTGCTCCTGCTGCTCGTCTTCGCGGAGGCCGCACTGGACCTGCTGCGGACGGTCGTTGAAGCCCTGTTCCAGTTCTTCGGCCTTGGCGTCTTCATCTTCAACGTGATTGCTATCATCGTGGCGTGGAAGATCGCCGCGCACGGGATAAAGCCGTTGGCGCAGCACTGGAACCGCTGGGCGGGCGCCGTCGCCTTCACCCTCGCTTTCCTGGGACTGCTCGCGTACGCCTCCGGCGAAGGGACGGTCTTCGCGCCCGCTCCCCCGGGCGGATATCTGGGCCTGGCGGTGCGCGGGCCGCAGCCGATTCTGGGGATGGTGCGCGTCCTGGCGATGGTCTTCATTGGCCTGCTCCTGGTGGCCCCGCATACCACGTGGCGCTTGACCAAGCTTGTCCTGGGACGCTTGCGGACGGAGCTTGTAGCCCTCGGTCAGGTCATCGGCGACGTCCTGGCCGCAATAGCCCGGAGGACCTGGCGGCTGGCACGCGATCTGGTGACCCGCACGCCCGCGCCTGCCCGGATCACGCCAGCCGAGCCCGCCCCTGCCGCTGTTCCGACCCCGGCCATCAAGGACGAAGCGCCGGAGGAGGACGCGCGGTCCGCTCCTCCGGCGCCGCGAGCGCGCGCCGCCAGGGCCGCGCCTCCGCCTCAAGCTCCCACGCCCGCTCCGGCGCTGGCGCTGGCGAGTTCAACCATCGTCAAGAGCAAAGACCTCACCGCGCCCACGCCGGGCTTTGGCCGCTGGCGCCTCCCCGCGCTTGACCTGCTGGAGCGTAGCAACGAGGCGCAGGCCAACCAGGAGGAGCAGCAACGCTTGGCCCGCCTGATTGAGGAGTCCATGGCCAGCTACAACATCGAGGCCAAGGTGGTCCAGATTAACCCTGGCCCCACCGTGACCCAGTTCGGTGTTGAGCCAGGCTGGGTGCGCAAGTTCGTCAAAGTCCAGGAGAGGGACAAGGACGGCCGGCCCAGGCTGGACCGGAGCGGCCAGCCCATCTTCCGGAACGACGAGGTCTCCCGGACGCGGGTCAAGGTGGAAAGCATCACGGCGCTGGACAAGAACCTGGCCCTCGCCCTGGCCGCGCCCAGCATTCGCATAGAGGCGCCCGTGCCCGGCAAGTCCATTGTCGGCATCGAGGTGCCCAATCCCAAGATGTCCCCCGTGTCTCTGCGCGTTCTCATCGAAAGTGCGGCCTTCCAGAAGATGAAGCAGAAGACAACTCTGCCAATCGCCCTGGGCAAGGGCGCCGGCGGAGAGCCGTTGGTGACGGACTTGACCAAGATGCCCCACTGCCTGGTGGCGGGCGCCACCGGAAGCGGCAAGAGCGTCTTCCTGCACGCCATTATCACCTGCCTCCTGATGCACACGACGCCCGAGGAGCTGCGCATGGTGCTGGTTGACCCCAAACGCGTGGAGATGATGGCCTACAGGGGCGTGCCGCACCTGGTGACTCCCGTGCTGGTGGAGCCCGACAAGGTAGTGCCGTATCTGAAGTGGGCGACCGTGGAGATGGAGAACCGCTACAAGAAGCTGGAGAAATCATCGGCGCGCAACATCGAGTCGTACAATCAGGGGACGCACGGCGAGAAGATGCCCTATCTGGTCATCGTCATTGACGAGCTGGCCGACCTGATGATGACGGCGCCGGGGGACGTGGAGTTCTACCTGTGCCGGCTGGCGCAGAAGGGCCGTGCGGTAGGCATTCACCTGATAGTCGCCACACAGCGGCCGTCGGTCAAAGTGGTGACGGGCCAGATCAAGGCGAACTTCCCCACACGCGTGAGCTTCAACGTCACATCCATGGTGGACTCCGCCGTCATCCTGGACACGGTGGGCGCGGAGAAGCTCCTGGGCCGCGGCGATATGCTCTATCTGCCATCCGACGCCCCCATGCCGCGGCGTCTGCAGGGACCCTACCTGTCCGAGCAGGAGGTGGACAAGGTGGTGGGCCACTGGAGGGCGCAGCGGGGGGCGGCGCCGGTCCCGGAGCTGGTGGTGGAGGACGAGGAGCAGCACGGCGCGGATGGTGAGGCGCACGGCGCGGCTGACCCCCTCTTCGAGAAGGCGAAAGGCCTGGCCTCGCAGCACTCGCGCATCTCCACGTCCATGCTGCAGCGCAAGATGGGCATTGGCTATCCGCGGGCCGCCCGTCTCATGGACCAGCTTGAGGAGAAAGGCATTGTGGCCGCGGGGGAGTCGGGTAAGTCCCGCGAGGTGTTCAGCGGCAAAGATGCGTCTGACGTTTTCGAGGACACGGGCGAACAAGCGCAGGTCCTCCCTCCGCTGGCTCCGACGACGGAGGATACGAAAGTCCAGGGCCGACAGGCCTAACCCAGGCGCGCGGCTATCGTTACTGTTTGCGTAGAGACCCTAGCGCGCCGGGCCGGTATGTTGCATACTAGTTGTTGAAGCCAGAAACGGCCCGGTGTAATCCGTGACCTTCCCAGCGGAAGGGAACAGGGGTGCTCACCTGAAGAACTTGGCGGACCTGCTCAGCTTCATCATTGAGCACGAGGAAGAGAACGGCAAGGAGTCGGACGAGCTCTGCGTCTCCTGCCAGACCGCCCTCGCCGCTTCTGATGTGTACCTCCGCTACCGCGTCTGCCCCAAGTGCGGCTTTCACTACAGCCTGGGCGCGCGGGAGCGAATTACCCTGCTCGCGGACAAGGGGACGTTCCAGGAGATGGACTCCCACCAGGTCTCCACTGACCCCATCGCATTCTCAGGGGAATCCGCGTCCCCCTACACCAGGGACGTGAGCCAGGCGCAGAAGCGCACCGGCCTCAGCGAGGCGGTGGTCACGGGCACGTGCCGCATCGGCGGGGCGCGCGCCGTCGTCTGCGTGCTTGACTTCGGCTTCATGGGCGGCAGCATGGGATGCGTCGTCGGCGAGAAGATGGCCCGCGCCTTCGAGCGGGCGCTGCTGCAACGACTGCCCGTGGTGGCGGTGGTCGCGTCCGGCGGCGCGCGCATGCAGGAGGGCGTGCTCTCCCTGATGCAGATGGCCAAGACGGTGGCCGTGGCCAACCGCATGCACAAGCGCGGGCTGCCGTTTCTCGTGGTCCTGTCCAACCCTTCGACGGGTCAGGTCTACGCCAGCTTCGCCAACCTGGGCGACATCCTCATTGCGGAGCCGGGCGCGCTGATAGGCTTCGCGCCTCTGCGGGTCATGCATGAGGCCACGGGGCGCCCGCTCCCCAGCGGCGCGCATACGGCGGAGGCCCACCTGGAGCGCGGCATGGTGGACATGGTGGTGGAGCGGCCCCGGCTGCAGGAGGTGGTCTCCACTCTTCTGGACCTGTTGGGGACGCGCGCCAGTCTGACGGTGAAGGACGCGCGCGCCCAGGCCAGTCCTGCTCGCACCGAAGAGGACTCGGCGTGGACGCGGGTGCAGTTGGCACGGCACAAGCAGCGGCCCACCAGTGAAGACTACATCCAGTACATATTCACCAAGTTCATCGAGCTGCACGGCGACCGCCTGTACGGCGACGACCCCGCCATCATCTGCGGTCTGGGCTATCTCCAGGGCAAGCCGGTCGTCGTGGTGGGGCACGAGCGCGGCCACGGGCCGGACGGCGTGTCCCAGCGCAGGGGCGGCCGCCCCTATCCGGAGGGCTTCCGGAAGGCGCAGCGCGCCCTGCGACTGGCGGCTAAGTTCCGCCTGCCGGTCGTCTCGCTGGTGGACACGCCCGGCGCCTATCAGGGCCTGGAGGCGGAGGAGCGTGGCATGGGTGGGGCAATCGCCACGACCATGGCGCTCATGACAGACCTGCCCGCGCCCGTTGTGGTCGCCATCATCGGGGAGGGCGGCAGCGAGGGCGCCCTGGCTCTCAGCGTGGCGGACCGCATCCTGATGCTGGAGAACGCCATCCTCGCGCCCGTCTCGCCGGAGGGGGCGGCGGGCCTGCTCTACCGCGACACGGGCAAGGCGGACGTGGCCGCATCGTACTTGAGGCTGACGGCCCAGGACTGCAAGAAGCTGGGGATTGTGGACGCCATTGTCCGCGAGCCGGCGGGCGGCGCGCACCAGCAGCCGGACGAGGCGGCTAAAGCGTTGCAACGCGCGCTGGTGCGGGCGCTGGCGGACCTCCAGGGCAAGTCGACGCTCGTCCTGCGGTCGGCCCGCTACCGCAAGTTCCGCAATATGGGCGAGTACAGCTCCTACTTCCAGGAGGCGATGAACAGGGAGATCCAGGCGCTCCGCACCTTCCTGGCGCACCGCCTCGTGACCCTGCGCGCCCAGATCCGCGAGAGCCAGCAGGCGGCGCAGACCGCCCGCGCGTCCAGGGCGAAGGCCCGCGCCAAGCAAGCGACCTCGTAGAGCACGGGGCGGTATGCTTTCCCTTCGCCGCTTGCCGCTTCCATCCCGCTTGCCGCGCCATCGAGCAGCCCGGTGACGCCCTCCGCGCTGGAAGCGGCGGCCCGTTCCCTCCTGGCGGCCCACCCGGTCCGCGTGATGCGCTGGCGGAAGAGCCTCACCGGCGTGGCGTGGCACGTCGAGAAGAAGGGCGTGTTCGTGGAGACGTGCATTGAGGCGCCGCGACCGCGCACGCCACTCTCGTTCTCCATCTTCGCGCATGAGATAGGGCACCACCTCCAGCACATGGAGCGCGCTTCCTGGCCGAGCCGCATGGAGCAGGAGCACGACGCCTGGGAGCGCGCCTTCGTGCTCATGCGGCAGCACGGCGTCCCCATCACGGAGAAGGTGGAGAAGCGCTTCCATGACTCCATGCGGTACGCGCTGGCGAAGGCGCTCCGGCGGGGGGCGCGGCGCGTGCCGCAGCCTTTCGAGCGCTTTCTGGACGATCCCTACATCCAGAAGCTGCGGGCGCGGGCGGAACGGCGGCGGAACGCACGCGGACGCCGTCCGTGGTGGGCTTAGGCGTCCCGCTCATCCTTCGACAGGCTCGGTGTGAGCAATTCCATTGCCTGTCATTCTTCGCTACGCTCAGAATCCAGGTCTGTCTTCAACCAGCGTAGGCCCTTCGTCCTTCCATTGAAGGACTCAGATGCTGCATTGGTTGTCAGGAACGGGAGCAGCGAAGCGCGGATCGAACGGTTGGCCGGGGATGGTCGAGCGTCAATGCGCCCCAAACGTGATTACGTCAGTATGCCTTTGATTCTGCCCGCCAGTGCCTTCACCTGCTCCGCGTCGCCCTCGGAGGCGGCGGCGTACAGGCCGTTGACGGCGCGCACCAACTCCTGGTGACGTGCTGCGCCCAGCCTTGCCGCCAGGTCCGCCTCCACGGCCCCAAAGTAAACGACAGCCTCGATGGCCTTCTCCCGGCCCACCGCTCTGTCCTGGGAGCCGAACGCAACGGCCTCCATGCCCTCCTCCTTCACCTTCAGAGCGAAGGCGTCAACGAGGGCGGACTTTACGGCTGCTCTGGCTTGGCCTAACTTCTGCCCGTCGCGCGCAGCCTCAGCCATGGCCTCGACCGCGGGGACGGGGCGTTTGTCCCACTTGAACTTGGCGACGAAGAGGGGCCACCAGGCCTGGGCCGCCGCCAGGTCGTCCTTCACCAGCGCGGAGTCCAGGTTGCGGTAGGCGATGGTGAGCAGCGACTTGGAGGCGATCTGCCGCTGCACGCCGAACTCGGGGGCGTCGGCCCGCTCGATGGCCTCGCGCATGGTCTGGAGGCTAAGCGTCACGGACCTGTCCACCTCCGGGCACACGGCGGCGGCGTTGCTCCAGCCCTCGGCGTACAGGCGCTGCGCCCGGTCCAAGGCCACACGGGCGCGAGGCGGGTCGGCGGCGAAGGCGCTTTTGGCCTCGGTCAGGGCCTCGTTGAACTGGTCGTGAGAGCGAGAGTAATCAGCGGACATAATCCCCTCCCCTGTCTGCAAAAGAAAAGACCGGCTGAAGGCCGGTCTTCTGTCTTAACCTCGGAAGAGTGGAAGGAAGGGTTTCGCACCATTTTACAGGTGCTCGACTCGGCGAACCGAGCCGATCGACCTGGGATACAAGGCCAGGGGTCTAGGCCATACGCGCAGTCACCGTCCCACACCTTGGGGCGGAGGTTTGACAGACGCGCATGGCGCTGGCTTCTTGACTCCCTAGAAAGGAGGTGATCCAGCCGCAGCTTCCGCTACAGCTACCTTGTTACGACTTCGTCCCAGTTACCGGTCCCACCCTCGGCCGCTGCCTCCCTTGCGGGTTGGCGTACGGACTTCAGATGTTACAGGCTTCCATGACGTGACGGGCGGTGTGTACAAGGCCCGGGAACGTATTCACCGCAGTATGCTGACCTGCGGTTACTAGCAATTCCGCGTTCATGCAGGCAGGTTTCAGCCTGCAATCCCAACTGGGGCCGGTTTTTTGGGATTGGCTCCGGCTCGCGCCTTGGCATCCCTTTGTACCGGCCATTGTAGCGTGTGTGTAGCCCAGGACGTAAGGGCCATGATGACTTGACGTCATCCGCACCTTCCTCTGCGTTGTGCGCAGCGGTCTCGCTAGATAACCCAACTAGCGACGCGGGTTGCGCTCGTTGCGGGACTTAACCCAACACCTCACGGCACGAGCTGACGACAGCCATGCAGCACCTCGGCAGGCTCCTGACTTGACAGGTCGTCTCCCTTTCAGGTTTCTACTTCCCACCGTTCAAGCCCTGGTAAGGTTCTTCGTTTTGCATCGAATTAAACCACACGCTCCACTGCTTGTGCGGGCCCCCGTCAATTCCTTTGAGTTTTAGCCTTGCGGCCGTAGTTCCCAGGCGGGGTACTTAACGCGTTAGCTCCGGCACGGGAGGGGTCGATACCCCCCATACCTAGTACCCAAAGTTTAGGGCGTGGACTACCCGGGTATCTAATCCGGTTTGCTCCCCACGCTTTTGCGCCTCAGCGTCAGGTAGAGCCCAGGATGCCGCCTTCGCCACTGGTGTTCCTCCCGATATCTACGCATTTCACCACTACACCGGGAATTCTACCTTCCTCTGTTGTCCTCTAGCCTAACAGTATCGAATGATCCCTCCCGGTTAAGCCGGGAAATTTTACACTCGACTTAAAAGGCCGCCTGCGCCCTCTTTACGCCCAAT